>JAYTAK010001112.1:0-6369 GCA_043737515.1 Candidatus Kuenenia sp.
ATCGCCCCGTTGGGGCTATGCGAAGATTGATTTGAACGAAACCTGGGGCGTTGCCCCAGGCTGACATAGGACCAGCCCGTTGGGCCTGAAGACAGATCCAAAAAGACTATTCAAAACCATTGACGGTCTTGGAAATCGCGACACATTGAATTTGGTAGGGTCAGAAATTCGCTGGCGTACAGGCTTAATCTTAATCTTAATCCTAATCGGTTTGCGAAAAGGCAATCGGTTTGCGAAAAGGCAATCATCTGCGGCTCCTGGGATGCCAAGGCGCGAGCTGCAAATCGATTATGATTAAGATTAAGAGTAGGATTAAGAAAAAAAACGCAGTCGGGAAACTTCTGGCCAGGCTATGCGGCGCGATTCCTTTCATGCAGATCCGCCTCGCGACTCTTCCCGGAGGCCAGGGCCGACAGGCCGCGGGCGACCTCCTGTTCAGACTGTTCTTCATGTTCGTGTTCATGGCCATATCCGTAGCCATATCCGTAACCGTATCCATAACCATAGCCGTCAGTGTCGGTTGTTGTCAGGTGATTGATCACGACGCCCAGCAGTGTGCATCCGAGAGTCTGCAGCGTCTCTGTCGCGCGAATGACCATCCGGCGGCGGTCTTTGTCAGGCCGCACAACAAGGATCACGGCATCGACCAGACGACCGACGATCGCCGGATCACTCACGGCCAGGACCGGCGGAGCATCCACGATGATTTGATCGTACTTGTTTTCTGCCCACGCCAGCATGTTTGAAAACCGTTCGGACGAAAGCAATTCTGCCGGATTCACCGGACGCGGTCCACAGGAGATCACGTCCAGGCCCTTGACGTCCGACTTGCGCAAATTGCGTTCAATGGACACTTCCAGATCATCAGTGTCTCGCAGAATCTTTGACAACCCGGTGTCGTCGCGAAGGCCGAGCAACGTTGAAAGTCCTGGACGCCGCATGTCTGCATCAATGATCAGCGTGCGTTTGCCGGACTGCGCGAAAGCCACAGCCAGGTTCGACGAGACCGTCGTCTTGCCGTCGCCTGGTTCGGTACTCGTACAGACCAGACGATTGGTATCCTGCGGTGAAAACTCGATGCTCGTGCGGAGGGCTCGAAACGCTTCGACTTCCTTCGAGTGCGGTTTCGCATGACACATGACGGCTGCAAATCCCTCGCCCTGCAATTCTTCCATTCGAGGAATCATGGACAGAACCTGAGTATCGAGCTGCAGTTTGAGTTCTTCCGGAGTTCGGAAGCGGTCATCCATGATGTCCAGAACCCAGATAACGCCAAGGCCGGCGACAGACCCGAGCAGCAGTGACAGCATTCCGGTAATCGCGAGGCGAGGGTTCACGGGGCGAATTGACAAAGTTGGGTGCCGGGCAATTGTCGTAATCACCATCTTGTCCTTATTGAGATCAATCCCGTCGACCTTATTCTGGTACTCCTGGATACGTCCACTCAGGCGTTCAATTTCACTTTGATTTCTAGCCAGATCCGCGAGAATCTGGCCCAGCCGCTGTGACTTGTTTGTTTCGGTCTCAAGCTGTTGACGGATGGCAAGTTCGTTCTGCTGATTGGATTCCATTTGCTGGCGGAGATACTGGATCATACGCGGGGCGAGTTCCGTTTGTGCAAGTCGTTTCATTTCCTGCTGCTGCAGTCGGGGATAGTCAAGCAGGTATTGCCTCTTGAGCTGAATGTTCTCCTTAAGCGCCTTGATTCTCGAGTGACTTTCGCCATATCGCGTGCGTGCATCGCTGAGTTGGCTCTCCAGATCAAGCAACTCCTGATTGATTCTCTGCATCATAAAACCGTCCTGAGAGCCCAGCCCCATGGACTGAGAGATCAATTGGTGTCCGGCGGCGTCGAGAGTCTTGTTAGCGAACTGCAGAATGTCCTCACCGCTGGCAATTGCTCGCAGCAGGCCATCGTACTGTGTACGGGATTGCTCCGAGATCCGGCGGGCGGCAGCATAGTCTGCGTTCAACAGGCGGATGGTTTCTGACACGATGCTGAGGCCGGAATTCTTGTCCCCGGTTTCAACAAGTTCCGGTGCCGAATTCCGCAGCCTCAAATGTTCGGCTTCTGCCAAAGTCAGCCGCTCGATATCGTCCTTCAGTTGCTGCTTCAGTTTTCGAATGCTGTCTTCCGAAGATCCGTTGTGTGTATCATCCAGAAACTCGACATAAGCAGCCAATATTGATTTCAGCACGGCCTGTGCGGTTTTGGGATCTTTGGACTGATACGTCAGGTCCAGCACTGTGGTGCTGAACGCGCAGGAAACTGAAAGATGGGACTTGATAGTGCCAACCCGTTGGGCTTCCGACTTACCTCCTAAATTGGCTCGAGCGTCTTTGGGAAGCGTCTTGAGCGCACGGACGAGGACTTCGTCGCGCGAAATCAGCTCGATGAAAGTCGGCATGTCGCTGCCGAGACTGCTGCTGCCGTTGTTCTGCGATTCTTCCGTGATGTTGCCACCCATCCGGACAATGTACAGCGATGCATCGGACTGATAGATTCGCTGAGCCGTGATGAAGTAAGCGGCTCCGGCGATACAGGACACCACGAGTGAGGCGACCAGAATCCCGCTGCGCAACCGCACCGTCCGCAGAAAACGGAACATCAGGTGCAACGTGGATGCGGCAGTATTCTGCCCTTGTTCCTGCATTCCTGAAATATGATTTTCGGGACCAGACATTTTGTACGGCCTCCCTGCCGTTTTCCACTCATCCTGCTCGGACGATTAGCCGTGCTAGAAGACCGTTGTTGAACCGTTGATGCCAAACCGAATGATGTTCAATGCTTCCATGACGACAGTTGCCGGCGTGTGTGCCACCTTGATCACATCGCCCGCTCCCAGCAGAATATTGGAATCGGCACTGTGCGTTGCGGCACGATAGCTGACTTCAATCACCGTCGGATTCTGGCCCTGAGCGGTCTTGCGAACAACATAGATCTTATTCGCCAGTTGATTTGAAATGCCTCCGGCGAGTGAAACAGCATCCAGCAAACGCAGATCCTCGCCAACCGGGAATACGTACCGATCAGGCTTCTTCACCAGTCCCTGAACATAGATCACTTCCGGATCACGTTTTTCAACCATGATCACACCGCCATCGGCAACGTTGTATTGACCATCGCCGGATTTCGCGGCAGAGATCAGGTCAATCGTGTAGGAATTCATGCCGCCGTTACTCGTCGCAGCCCCGTTCGTCGTACTGCTCACGTTGGAATACGGCTGCGATGGATCACCAGCAATCGCCGGCCGTTCGCTGCGCGTCCGAGTGACGGGATTACGGACTTCGACAGTCTGTCCGGCGTCATCAGCCAGGCCCTGAGCTGCGGCCAGCGCGGAAACAACATCGCTGGAATTCGGAGGGATCTTGTAGGTTCCCGGCATTTTCACAGCTCCCATCACACGCACTGTGTTCATCCGGCGATCCGTGAACCGAACCGTCACTGACGGGTTGTAAAACAATTGCTTAGTCATCGCTGCCGTGCGAATCAGCGATTCTGCTCCGGAAGGTTCAATGCCGACAACATTGATTGTCCCGATTTCCGGCAGACTGATCGTACCGTCGTCCGACACGCGTGCCCCCATCGTGATCTGATCTTTGTCACTCAGCCCGGCTGCAATCTTGACTTCCAGGACATCTCCCGTGTTGATTGTATCGCTGTCTCCACCGCCGCCGGCGAGTTTAGTCATGTCTACGGTCAGGACTTTTGGTCGCTCAGCAAGTCTCATACTCGCTGGCAGCTTTTTCCCAAAATAGCTGTTTTCAGCGTAGTAGTGATTTGTCCCATGACACCCGGTCAGCGACAGACAGAGGATCGCCAGCAGTCCCAGCATGCATCTCCTGCCGCAACACTTTGTCATCAATTCGCGCAATGATGTGGCGCTCCCTGCACATGGCAGTGGTTCTGAAATCGTTTTCCTGCGATCGGAGTGACTTCGAAGCATGGATCACAACTTGGTTGACGCGAATTCAAAGATCAGCCAAAGCCCTCATCACTTCATGCGGCAGGATCGCCGTCTGAAGTCGATGTCCGGGTCAAGTGATCTTCGAAATTCGTGTGAGAGTCTAACGCAGGCGATCCGCAGAATCGGCTTTGCCTGCGATGGAGAGAGGAATGTACGGAGGAGATTTGGAAGGGATGGCTGCTGAAAAATCCATGTGACGGAAACCAGCCGAATTTGAGTGATTCGCGCCGAGTTTCCTGATGTTTCAGACAACCTGTCACGCATCGCCGGACGAATGAACGTCGTTTGATCGAGCAACAGGTCGAGTTTTACGGAAAAAACCGGGATTCGGTCAATACGAACCTCGCGACCGGAGCTGATCCATAAGTCCTTGCCATCAAATAACTTGCGAAATAGTGGCAATCTGACGACGACGTGCAGACCGGAAAAAGTGGCAACTTCTGCGCGACATCACTCCACCGGGGGATTTATTTTTGACGCGACTTGCGTTCTTCACGTTTCTGCTTCGCCTGTTCATCCACCGCGCGGATGATGTTCAGAATGTTGCCGGGCAGAGCCTGCTTCACTTTTTCGCGATCCTGACTGCCGACGTTCTGAATCAGGTCAAAGACCGCTGATGTCAGCGGCGGTGCTTCTTCCGTGTACTGCGCCGGAGCAATGCGGCTGGTCAGATCGCTCAGCAGATTCATACCTTCCGGCAATTGCAGCTTCGGTTCTGACACCGTTCCAACGACGCGCAACTGAATGGGTGCCGCCGTGAACTGCGACAACAGAGCCAGAAACGGTCGCCCGGCTGGCACGACTTTTGGCACATTCACTGTGAGCAGCAGATCCAGCGTTTCATCCAGATGCACAATGCCGGACGAAGTGAAGGTCAGCTCCTGTGCCAGTTGCGGCAGAAGAAACACCATACCGTCGTGGGAAATGCCGTCATTCGAGACAGAAAACTCCACCTTTGAATCTTTCAGAACCTGAATCCGGTCTGGCAGTGATGTGCCGCTCAGTTGCCCGACGAGAGCCGTCAGTTGCCGCGTCCAGTTTTCCTTCAGACGCGCATCCAGAGCATGAAATTCTGCTCGACCATGAATCGGAAAATTCAAACCGGCGTCTTGTTCTGCGCCAGGAGTCTCGCCCGACGCCGCATCGGGTGAGAGGTTTTCGTCGAGCGGAATATGCATGGCATCCAGCCAGACCGACGCACTTCCGGACAAGGTGGCTGACTGCGACAACACTGGCGCGATCAATGCCAGATTCTGATGAGTGTGCGAGTCGGAGATCGCTGCATGGTCCAGGAGTTGGACAGGATCGATGTTGAGCATTCGATCGCCATCGACATCCGGGCCGATATTTCCTGCGATCGTCAACTGGCTGAGTTCCACGATCGGAATTTCACGCCACGGAACACTGATTTCCAGTGAACCGTTTTCAACGAGAAACGACAATTCGGACTTCGACGGCCTGGCCTTGCATTTCAGGGGCCACTCACCATCGTCGTTCAGATGCACTTTAAGGGACGAGTCTGTCAGCCGGATTTCGCCAACATGAACCGGGTCTGTGATCAAGGACATCATGCCTTTTGCTGTTCGGATCTCTTTCACGGTCCACAAGAATTTGCCTTCAGCATCCTGAATGCTGACATCATGAAAGACCAGCGGAGAAAACCAGCCCCCCGTGGCCGATGCGGCGGTGGCAGTCAATTCGTCATTGCCGACTGCAGAAATCAGCAGGCTGTTCCGCATGGAAGTCGCGGTGAGCATTGCCGGTCCGGCGCAAATGCCGACGGTCAGCATCGAGAACAGGACCGAGGTTGCGACGACACCGCGCCGCTTCCAGAATCCCGATTTTCCCTGAGCCGGAGTTTCCTGAGCCGACTGACTGGAGACTTCCTCTGTCTTCATCTGCAATACTCCCATTTCGAAAACGTATACATTTCCGCAAAGTCTGACCACCGTTCAGCAGTGGTTCGCCTGTTCCGTGGCATTCTATACAGGATCCCCGGCTGAAAGTCACGATTTCTCCTGTAGGGTGCGTGAAGCGAAGCGCAACGCACCATGGCTGTAGACAAATCAACAGTTGGTGTGTTTCGCTCCGTTGCACAAACCCTACTGTAAATTGACGAAATCGCCAGCCGTACTCAATTCTCTCCAAAACTTCACAACTCACCTTTCATTCCCGTTTCCTGATGCAGAGATCGGAACAATGACCATTGGTTCGAATTGCAGGTTTCAGTTACCTACACTCCGAAAAACGCACAAAGCATCCCACAGCATCGGGTGGGAATCGCGTTTTATTCTTCACGCGGGCATGAGTGAGAGAATTGGCGAGCGGCATGCGTCAGCTTGCCGGTACAAAAAAGCGATGTACCGGAGGGCTCACGCCACTCCGCTCGCCGGACTCATTT
>JAYTAK010001113.1:0-2787 GCA_043737515.1 Candidatus Kuenenia sp.
GGGTGCGGCGTCGAGTGACTTCTGCAGCAGCGTCAATACTGTCGGCGTCAGAACGTGCATTCCAAACATGCACAGATAGTAGCCCGCGCGTTGTCCGGCCACGATCAGGCGTTGTTCGGCGATCGTTGGTGTGGGTTTTTCGATCACAGTATTGACGTCGTACAGGTTATCCGACTGAGCCAGCGGAGTTCCGCCGACAGTGCCGAAGAATGCAACTTCGTTTTCGCGCGTTGGCTGAATCGCCGATACGGAGCATTCATATTTTGTCGCGGCTTCCATCAGTTGCTGAGCGCACAGGCGATCGGTGCGGCTGAGGTAAAGATGGTCCGAGACGAGATGCAGGAACGCTTCACCTGCCGCGAAATCGCGGGCTCGCAGAATCGCATCACCGTAACCGCGCGGACTGGACTGCTCAAAAAAGACCAGTCGCGAAGCATGAGGTCCTGCGGCGGTGAAGTACGGTTCCTGCTGACCAGGGCGAACAATGATGGCGACCTCTTCGATCCCTGAATCAACGACTTCATCCAGCATCAGCCGCAGGGCCGTGCGAATCTCGCCGCGCCGATCGACGAGTGTCTGAAGTGGCAGTCTGGCGTGATGATCACCAGCCGCCGTAATGACGGCTTTTCTAATTTTCATGTGATTGCGTCTTGTATTGCTCTGGATGTAAAATCGACAATTCATGTAACATCTGCAGAATCTGCCGAAGTTCAAATGTCTGCCTCGGCAGATCATCGGAACAAATACAGGATGTCGCAAGTTCTTTTTGAGAAAGGAATTGCGATTCCGCTGCAGGCAGAAAATGTGACCAAACGAATGGACTGGTTCGGCATTTGCTGCTGGTTCTCAACAGAGCAACGAAAGGATTCGTTGCCACGAAAATATTCTTCTACTGACGCACAGGATGGGCATGGACGCTCGAACACTGCGATGTCTGGCCGTGGCATTTTGGTTGGTTGTCGCCAGCCGTACGACTGATGCCGCAACGCATCAGACCGTCAATTTTGCGGTAACCGCTAAACGCCCCGAAGTTGCCGAACAGGTTGGCAAGGCGGCGGAAGTTTATCGGCAGCAACTTGCAATTTTCTGGCTCGGCAAGCCACTCCCCAACTGGAGTCGACCCTGCCGAATTTCTGTCGATGAGGGTGCGTTGGGAGCGGGCGGCAAGACAACGTTTCAATTCGTTCGCGGCGAAGTTCTGAATTGGCGAATGGAAGTGCAGGGATCGCTGGAACGCATTCTTGATTCGGTACTGCCGCATGAAATCAATCACACGATCTTCGCCTGTCATTTTCGCCGCCCGCTGCCTCGCTGGGCGGACGAAGGCGCCGCAACGCTGTTCGAACACCGCTCAGAACAGTTGAAACAGTTGTCTCTGCTGAACGAAGTGATTCGCAACAAGCATCAATTGATCTCGTTGCGTGATCTGTTGGCGATGAAAGAATATCCCCGCGGCCAGCGTCCCATGCTGACACTGTACGCACAGGGATACGCTCTCGCGGATTTTCTCGTGCAGCAAAAGGGACGTCAGACCTATCTGAAATTCATTTCTGATGGCGAACGTACAAACTGGGAAGAGGCGATCCGCACAAACTTTGATCACGAAGGCATTGAGTCGCTGGAACGTAACTGGCAGGGCTGGGTGCTGGCTGGAATGCCGAAACTGACATTGCCACGCGATCAGATGCTGGCAGCAAATGAGACTTCACCGGAGTCAGTGTCTCAGGCCACCTCGCGGCCGGAGATTATGGCAGACCCTACTTTAAGGTCTCCGTTATCGAAACCACGACATTTGCCGGACAACGCGACCGTGCGACTTCAGAGTCCTGACCCGCAGAATGCAGAACCGTTCGCGGTGCGGGAGACAAGTGTCAGGCTTGAAACAAATGTCGATGAGCGACGTGCCGACGAGCCAAAGAACGAGACTCGACTGGAGCGTGCGTCAATTGGTCGGGATGCCTCATTTGCCGCGCCGGTGCCGCGTTTGCCTGACGCGACAGTGCAAAAGCTTGCGGTTCAGGAATCGCAGTCCGATGACCCAAGCGTCGAATTGGGCTTGCCATTTCGAGGCGCGACTGCCGATTTGCCGGAGGAGACAAGTCATTTCAGCCAACCGGACGAAGGTGGCCTGCAAAAAGATGTTGAGCCGCATCACCAGTTGGAGCGCACAGGATCCGAGAGATTTTCGAACACAGCTTTGTCTGCAAGTGGTTCAACAGGCAAATCAGTGGAGCTCAATGGAGTCCTCCTTCCCGGGGAGCGACGTGGGAATTCCGGCAGCATTCCGCAATGGGCTGGATTTCCTGGGCAAAAGAAGTTGTTCTGACTTCATGTGCAGAGAATGTTGACGGTCGAATCACTTGACCCCAGGCATTCTGGCGAACGTTGTCTCCTCCTGACATCAATCGCACTGTGACAAAAGCCCGCGTTCCCTACGGGCGAGTCATCGACACCAGCAACGATGACTCGCCCGCTTTCCTTTGCAGCCAGCCTGGTCGAACGCCCCCAATTGCTCGAGAGACTATCGTATTTGTATTTGTCGTTTTGATCTATCGCGACGACATTTTCGTTTAACGGCGAGCCGCAGGCGCAGGCGAAATGCGGGCGACGACGCCTGCGGCTTGGTGTTAAACGATTTAGGTGACAGCGCCCCATTTGTTTGGCGAAAGTCCGCTCCGCACGGATTTCCCGTCCCCGGAAACGAGCCGCAGTTCCGTGAATTCGCGGCTCTTCCTCTTTCGAAACGCCATTCGCGTCGATAACATCCGCGATCTCGAAAGCCGGGAA
>JAYTAK010001114.1:0-6358 GCA_043737515.1 Candidatus Kuenenia sp.
TGCAGCTTCAGGCCGGTCATCGCGCCGACCATCCAGTTGAAGACTTTGCTCGGATAGACCTTGTGCCACGGATCAAGCCGACGCTCCTTCCACCCGTTCACCACATCGTAACCCGCGTTGATCTGTTTGAGCAGTGCCGGAAATTCTGCAGGGTCGTCCTGCAGATCGGCATCGAGCATCAGAATGAGTTCCCCCGTGGCGATCTTCATCCCTGCGGTCAACGCAGCGGCTTTGCCAAAATTGCGGCGCAGACGAATTCCGGAAACGGGTGCAGCGCCGGCGGTGTCTGCCTGGGACAATTGCGTAATCACGCGCCAGGATGCGTCGGTTGATCCATCATCGACAAGGATCACTTCGAATTTCGCTACGGCGTTGCCGATTCCGGCATTCAGTTCATGAATGAGCTGAACCAGGCTCTCGTGCTCATTGTAGACCGGCACGACGACAGAGAGAGCAGGGCGGTTCGCTGTGGAAAGGTTCTCGTTGTTCATGGAACAGATCGCTTCGACTTCAAAACGCGTAGTAATCCGTGTGCTGTCGGTTGGACTGTCTGAATGAAGCGGAGTAGAGAATTGTTGACAAAGAATAATGACAGCCAATCACAGTCGGCGGAGCGACTGAGCTACGTAGGCGATGTCGCTCCGCGACTCGCATTCTCAGGAACAACGCACTGCGTCAGTCGCTCAAGTCTCACTACGGCGGTTCCGGCATCAGTTGAATATGGCCGTCACAGTGTTTGCACACGACCTTGTTACCAATGTACTTCATTGCGGCTCGCAGTTCATTCCTGCAGTGCGGGCACTGAGCGTAGAAGGCTTTGATGACGACCAGCGGCGAGTACGTAAATGGCTTGTTGCAGTGCTTACACTGGACCTTCAGGTTGCGGTACTTCGTATGAATCCGCAGTTCCTCACCACAACCGGGGCAACTGACATAATGACCTTTGGGCGATGCGGCAGCGATCACGGCAAGCTCCGGCAGGGGTACGAACAGAGGAATCTCGACACTGTCTTCCGTGAGTTCCGAATTCAATAACGCACGACAGGACTGACAATGAACAACGCGTGCCGGCATGTGATCACCGCACTGAGGACAGGGACCTCCTGGCCATGCTCCATTCATCGAATTTGCCTCACACTGAAAGTCTTCGTTGATGGTCGACTGTACGCCCGACCCAGATCCTGACGCCCCGAATCTTAACGCACTTCAGGTGCATTTGTCATCGGTCTCGTGCTGCATATTCTCAAACAGTCACCGATGGCTGGCGCGTTGTTGATTCAGAGTGGGATAAGCTTCCAGCTTGTCATTGCTGTTCAAAAACAAGCAGGTTTCATCATTCGATGGCAAGCTGGAAGCTTACCCCACGCAGAAATGCCACTAAATTCAGAATCAACGAGTACTCTGTCAACACTTGGATTGATGGGTGGCCGGGGTTGGAGGGCGCCAGCCCGAAACCCCGGGGCTTCCTTCGCTCCGGTCAGGCCAGCCCCGGCCACCCGATCCATCAAAACTCGACTGACCGAGCACTAGCACCATTCGCTCATTCATTGATGTCGGGCCGGGCCTTGAGCGCCAACAGGTGCCGAAATGTTCGCAGATACAGATGTCCATTCGCCACCGCCGGCGTCGAATGGCTTTCCTCGCCGAGCGCGGTGCGTCCGAGATCCTCGAAGTGATCGCCAGCACGCACGACGACGACGTCTCCGCTTTCTGTCAGACAAAACAGTCGATCGCCGATGCAGATTGGCGATCCACTGAAGCCGCCGTCGATTCTCTGCGACCAGATTTCTTTGCCCGTCGGAAGCTCAAGGCACACCAGTATCCCTTTGTCGCCCCACAGAAACAGCATCCCGTTATGGACGACAGGGCAGGGGACATACGGCAATGTCGTTTTACGTTCAAATGCGATCCGCGATTCGTTGCTCACCGCCGGATCTGTCTGCACGGCGGCAAAATATTTTCCTGATCCGCCTTCGCCACACACCATGAAAACCAGACCGTCCGCTGCGACAGGTGACGCGACTGTGCGATGCGGGAGCTTTGGTGTTTGCCAGTTGACTTTTCCCGTGAGCAGATCCACTCCCGTGACGCCGTTCGATTCGCTGAGACAGACAATCTGGTATCCACCATCACCGTTCGAAACGATCAATGGTGTGGAGTAGGATGTCTTGCCGGGGCTCCGTTCCGATTGCCAGACCGGTGCCCCGGTTTCCGCGGTCAGGGCGATGAGAGAACTGGGGCCAACCTGATCGTTCGGAATGATCAACAGACCTTCGTGGAGAATCGGCGACGCCCCGAGTCCGTGTTCGCTGTTGTATGCACCGAGTTCACGCCGCCAGATTTCTTCACCTCTGAAGTTCCACGCCACGACCAGCAGCCGCGCATCGTCTGCAAACAAGACGTAGACTCGCGTGCCATCCGTAGCAGGCGTGCTGGAGGCCCAACTGTTCTTCTGGTGCTTCTTGCTTTCATGAAGTTTGATCGACGCTTGCCAGCGTTCTTGACCAGAGTCTGCATCAAGGCAATGCACGAAGCGTTCACCGCCACCCTCCGTGGCTGACGTCACAAACAGCGTTTTCTCCCAGATGATCGGCGACGAATGTCCAACATGCGGCAATTCGATTTTCCACGCATAGTCACTGTCCTTCCATGTGGATGGAATGCCCTTCAGATCGCTGACTCCCGCTCCATTTTCGCCTCGAAAACGTGACCAGTTCTGAGCCAATGCCTGTGCAGAAACCATGCTGCTGAGAACGCTGGCAACAAGCAATAAAGACAGCCGACGCATAAAATCGCCTTGCAGAAACGTGACGGAACCGGATCATTCCGCAGCACAGTACGTCTTCTGCGGTCTGGATGCAACTTTCCGCTGCGTGCAACACTTTTCCAGGCGTATCCGTCAGTCAGTGGAAAATCTTTCTTCCGTTGTCCACACTGAGTGACTGTGATCACTGTTCTTCGAGTCAACACCCTGAAATTGACGCACCATGCCAGACCAGCAAGTCCCTGTCCCGTCCGCTGATGAAATCGCCTTTCTGCTCACATGGGACGGTGCGATCTGGCGCGATGTCGTGCGCCTGCGACACGGTCAGGTGACCACGATCGGGAGGTCGGCCACGAATCGCATTGTGCTGCAGGATGATGCGTGCAGCCGGAACCACTGTGAAGTTTTCCACTCCGGCGGCGAATGGCGCGTGCGGGATCTGGGGAGTCGCAACGGCACGAACATCAACGAACAGCGTGTGAGCGGCGATACGCCGATTGAATCGGGAGACGTGATCGCCATCGGCGACTGTCGTCTGGCATTCACAACGAATCTGGAATCGGCACAGCTTTCCCCGCCCGATGTCGCCACTCCCGGAGATCAGGTGACTTCTGCCACGGCGACGGCTGTTGGCATCGTGCAGGAACCCAGCATCCTGCATCGCACGGCGATGCCGGAGTTTCTGACGGCGGGCAACGGTCAGCGTCCTGACGCAAATTACGCTTCGGAACTTGCAAAGCTGTATCGGCTGGGTCTGGAAATGGGCACCGCGCGAACGCGGCAGCAGTTGACTGAAG
The DNA here is from genome assembly GCA_043737515.1 of Candidatus Kuenenia sp. Lineage (GTDB taxonomy): Bacteria > Planctomycetota > Planctomycetia > Planctomycetales > Planctomycetaceae > SXXK01. The sequence continues at coordinate 3,562 of JAYTAK010001114.1, forward strand.
TCGTACTCGCAAATCTTGCGCGAGAAACGGTGGCCAGCATCTCCGCGATCCTGCTGGCCGGGCCGGACGCATCGCCGCAACCCGCGCCGGCAGACTTACAGGTTGTCGCGTACGAGAGTCGCAAAGATCTGCCGTATCGTCGGGTGTCCGACAATCTGTCGCGCGTCGTGCTTTCGAAACGCGAAGCGATTCTGGCGCGCGATGTGGGCGTTCACAGTCAGTTGTCATTCTTTGACAGCCTGGGCGAAATGAAAGCGCTCAGTGTCATCTGCGCACCCATCATCGCTCCGGATCGAGTCCTTGGACTCATTCATCTGTACTCCACAAATCCCGATAATCCGCTCGACAAACACGATCTGGAATTTACGCTCGCCGTCTCGAATCAACTGGCGGTATCTCTGACGCAGTTACAGGAACGCGATTCACTGCAGACCGGACTCGCGCAGGCCCGCAATGAAAACCGCACACTGCGGGCTCAGTTGACTGAAGAACAGGCGCTGATCGGAGAGACTTCCAGTATCATCGATCTGCGTGAACGTCTGGCCTTGATTGCGGAGACGGATGCCAGTGTCCTGATTCGAGGAGAAAGCGGTTGCGGTAAGGAACTCATCGCCCGCAGCATCCATCAACAGAGTCCGCGCGCCAATGGCCCGTTCGTCTGCGTCAATTGTGCCGCGTTGAATGAAAGCCTGCTGGAGAGTGAACTTTTCGGCCACGAAAAAGGCGCGTTCACCGGAGCGATTGATCGCAAGATCGGGCGCTTTGAACAGGCGGACGGGGGCACGCTGTTTCTGGATGAAGTCGGTGAAATGAGCCCTTCGATTCAGGCCAAGTTTCTGCGCGTGCTGGAAGGGGCGGCGTTTGAACGGATTGGTGGTCGGAAGCCGATTCAGGTGAATGTGCGAATCGTGGCGGCAACCAATCGTGATCTGGAAGAAGCAGTGGAAGACGGAGACTTCCGTAAGGACCTTTACTTCCGACTGCAGGTGGCAGAAATCACGGCCAGCCCGCTGCGCGAACGGCGAGACGACATTGAGTTACTGGCAGATGCTTTCCTGCAGAAGTTCGTCCGGAAAACCGGTCGCGTGATCAAGGGCTTCACAGACGACGCAATGCAGTTGCTCAAAGACTACAACTGGCCGGGCAACGTGCGTGAGCTGCAGAATACGATCGAACGCACCGTGATTCTGTGCCGCAACGAAATGGTACGTGCTACCGATATCCAGCTTTCGAGTCTCGGGAGCCGCGTCTCAGCACCTGCAGCGGATCGCTCCGAGACGGGCGAGTATCGCGAATTGTCAATGGCCGATATCGAACAGGAACATATCCTCGCAACGCTGGAACATACTGGCTGGAACAAATCCAAAGCCTCGCAGATCCTTGGGATTGAACGCTCCACGCTCGATCGAAAACTCAAGCGTTATCATGTTCCAAAACCACTGACCGATTGATTTTCGCAAAGCAGGTTTGGATGGCTATTAAGTTTCGTTGCCCGCACTGTCGGCAGTTACTGGGAATCTCAACCACCAAAGCCGGGACGCTGGTCGATTGCCCCGCGTGTGGTCGATCCGTCCTTGTACCCCACGACGGCAGTGTGACGACGAAAGCGGCTAAGACGTCGAGAACCGGCGACCATCCGGGGTTGCTCAGCGCGCTGCAGGAGTTGTCAGCACTCGGTTCGCCGGATGCCGACGAGTCCGGACCACCGGTCATCTCGAAGGCTGTTCCCCGCGCACGCAGGCTTCCTGTGACACGGGTTCCTGCCGGGGAATCAGACTCCAGCGTAGCGTCCGACCGTGATGCGATGCGGATTATTCCGCTCACCAGCGCGCATGCAGGCAAGACGGCCAACGTCCATGCGGAAGCAGTTTTGTCTGAACTTGCCGAGCTGCCGACAGTCGATGATTCCGTACCGCAGATCGTGCCCGATGAGCTGGAACCCGATCTGACCTCAGCACTGCAGGAACTTGCGGAAGCCGCTCCCGGCGTTGAGCCTCTGCCAACCGCAACGTTGCCGTCCGCAGCCAGCCGTTTTTCGTTGTTGACGCTGATGCTCGTATTGCCTGCGTTTGCGGCAGGCTTATTCCTGGGCACGTTTTGGCAATCCGGTGAGCATTCCAACGCAGCCCGGACCGATCCGAAATTCGACGTCGCGCCGGCAGTCGTGATTCCGCCACCTGCTGCCGGTGAGCGTCAATTGAAGGGCGTCGTCCGCTATGTTGATGATTCCGGAAACTCCGTCGCAGATGCAGGAGCGGTTGTGTTGCTGTTGCCGTCCGAAAACACGACGACGCTGCGTTTTGACGCCCGACCGTTGCGGGAATCCGCAGATTCCAAAGCCCGCCAGGCGATTGAAGCGGCAATGAGAATACTCGGCGGCACCGTCCATCAGGCTGATGACAGCGGCAACTGGACCGCCAATGTGCCGTCGGATGTCGGTCTTACCATGGTGGCCATCTCCCGCCACCGATCGAGAACCGACAGCCAGCCCGTCCCTGCCGAGATCATGGAATCGCTCAGTCGCTGGTTCGATTCCCCGAATCATCTCACCGGGCGCCTGGCTGTGAGGCAGTCACTTGTGCCTGCCGGATCGAGCAGCGACAATCTGCCGCCGAAGTCGCTGGAGATTGAGTTCTCTGCGCAGCAGTGAAACAGCAACAGACGCGGCGTATGCTTCCGGCTTGCGATTATATTCCACACGGTCATGAGTGAGAGAATTGGCGAGCGGCATGCGTCAGCTTGCCGGTACAAAAAAGCGATGTACCGGAGGGCTCACGCCACTCCGCTCGCCGGACTC
>JAYTAK010001115.1:0-2778 GCA_043737515.1 Candidatus Kuenenia sp.
GAATCGATTCTGGCTGCATCACTTCGGTCAGGGACTGGTTTTGACGCCGGGCGATTTCGGAATCAAGGGCGACCGTCCGTCGCATCCGGAACTGCTCGACTGGCTGGCGCGCGACTTCATGGACGAAGGCTGGACGCTCAAACGGCTGCACCGCATGATCGTGACCTCGACAGCGTATCGACAGTCGTCTGTGCGACGTCCTGAACTTGATGCGGTCGATGGTGATAACCGGCTGCTGGGGCGCATGAATGTGCGGCGGTTAGAAGCGGAAACCATGCGCGATGCTGTGCTCGCGGTGAGCGGCAAGCTGATCGATAAACCGTTTGGTCCTCCGGTTCCCGTGAGTCCCGATGACGTGGGACAGATTGTTCTTGCGATCGATACCCGCGATTCGGCGGGCCGTCCGTCGGGTAAAGTCGAACCGCTCGGCGACGAAGAGTTTCGACGCAGCATCTACGTTCAGGTCAGGCGATCGATGCCACTCGGAGTTCTGGAACCTTTCGACCTGCCTCGGATGACCCCGAACTGCGAAAAGCGAGCAGCCTCAACCGCCGCGCCGCAGTCTCTCCTGATGATGAACAATCCTTTCGTGATTCAGCAGGCGGATCTGCTTGCCAATCGGGTTCGCGAAAAAGCCGGCACGGATCTGGCTGCTCAGGCGACGCTGGCATGGCGCTCGGTTTTCAGTCGCACGCCTGCAGAGAGCGACGTGCAGGCAGGGGTCGAGTTTCTGACGCTGCCCGGCGAAACCCCCGAAGTACAGTCGGCCGCGTTGAATCATTTTTGTCACGCCTTGTTGAGTTCAAATGGGTTCCTGTATGTCGATTAGCACACGTCGTCACTGGATGGCTCAACAGGCTTTAGGGCTCAGCGGGCTTGCATGGGCATGGTTGCGGCAGCAGGAATTGAATGCGGCACCGCCGAAGCCGCAGCTTGAACCAGTGACGTTTGATCTGAAACCGAAACCGCCCGCTGCCCGGCCACAGGCCACGGCCATGATTTCGATGTTCATGCAGGGCGGGCCAAGTCATATTGATTTATTTGACCCGAAACCGGAACTCAACAAGCGACATCTGCAGTCTTTTACGGGCGACATCAAGTATGACAACGCCGGGGAAGCCAGCAGTAAACTCTTCGGCTGTCCGTGGCGATTTCGAAAATACGGCGACTGCGGCATGGATCTCAGCGAACTGGTGCCGCATCTCGGAACGGTCGCGGACGAGATCTGTCTGATTCGGTCCATGCGCACAGGCGTCAACAATCACGGCGAATCGATTAACGCTTTGAACACGGGACGGCAACTGGCCGGTCGACCATCGCTCGGGGCGTGGATGTCGTATGGGCTGGGCAGTGACCGAGCCAGCCTGCCGTCGTTCATGGTTCTGACTGATCCGTCCGGCCTTCCGGTGCTGGGAGTCGAAAACTGGCAGAACGGCTGGCTGCCGTCGGTCTATCAGGGCACTGTGGTCAGATCTCAGGAGCCGCGCATTCTGAATCTCGACCCACCGCCTTCACTGCGCGGCGCGAACCAGGTACGGATGCTGAACTACCTGCGCCGCATCAATCAGGCGCACCTGCTTGAGCATCCTGGAGAACATGATCTTTCTGCGCGGATGCAGAGCTACGAACTGGCCGCCGGGATGCAGGTCGCGGCGAGCGCGGCGATGGATATCTCGCAGGAGTCTGAGACAACACAAAAGCTGTACGGTATCGACACCGAAGTCACTCGGGAATACGGCACGCGGTGTCTCATCGCTCGCCGCCTTGTGGAACGCGGCGTGCGGTTCGTGCAGTTGCACACCGGAAATCAGACATGGGATCATCACGGCGGCATCATGACGGCGCTGCCGAATGTCTGTGGTCGCACGGATCAGCCAGCAGCGGCGCTGGTTGAGGATTTGAAACAGCGCGGGCTGCTCGATTCGACGCTGGTTCATTGGGGCGGCGAGATGGGCCGTCTGCCGGTGATTCAGAATGAACAGAACATCGGCCGTGACCACAACACGTACGGCTTCAGCATGTGGTTGGCCGGCGGGGGCATCAAAGGCGGCTGTATTCACGGAGAAACCGACGAATTCGGCCACAAGGCCGTGACCGACGTCGTAAACCATTTCGACTACCACGCCACGCTGATGTACCTGTTCGGACTCAGTGGCGAGCAGCTTTCGATGGTTCGTCCAACTGGAATCAACAGTCTGCTGGATGGACAACCGGGCGAGGTTGTTGGGAGAATTTTGAAGCGTCCGCCGGAAGCTGTGGCTGGATAACGACAGTTCGAGACAGCGTAGTCCCGGATCGCGCAGCGTGCGATCATGGAACGAACGGGAAGGCCATTGAAGTGGATTTGGCAACGGCGGTCTGCGACAATCCTGTCGTGTGTCAGAAAACAGACTGTACGAAGAACGGTCGAAGGATGGGTAATTATGGAACTGCAATGCCCCTATTGCCAGAACCCGATTCCGCCAACCGAAGAATCGTCGAACGAAACAGTCTGCGAGGCATGCGGAAGTGCGTTTCACCTGCTGGACGATCCTGCGAAAACAACGATCGTTACCTCGCATACTCTGGGAAAATTTGAGCTTCTGGAAAAGGTTGGTGTCGGTGCGTTCGGGGCTGTTTGGAAGGCGCGAGATACGGAACTTGGGCGAATCGTGGCTATTAAGCTCCTGCACCCAAGTATCGCGGGCTCGTCCTCGGACCGTCAACGTTTCTTTCGAGAAGCGCGTTCAGTGGCACAGCTTCGGCATCCCGGTATTGTGACGGTGTATGAAGTCACGG
>JAYTAK010001116.1:0-2778 GCA_043737515.1 Candidatus Kuenenia sp.
GCATGGGATCGTGGAAGGGTTTATGCACGGATTGCATCGCAGTCCGTTTGTCGGATTCAGCGTCGAATTCAATTCGCACCGTGAATATGCACCCGGTGATGATCTACGGCATGTCAACTGGAAACTGTATGCTCGGCAGAAGCGACTCTATGTGAAGGAGTACGATGCTGAGACCAACATGAATCTTTACATCATGCTGGACATCAGTAGCTCGATGACCTGTGCCAACACGGGCATCAGCAAACTGGACTATGCGTCGTCTCTCGCCGCCGCTTTGGCGCATCTGGCGTTGAAGCAGCATGATGCTGTGGGAATCACGCTGTTTGCTGACGAAGTCGTCTCGCATCTGCCACCGAAGGCAAAGACGCACCAACTGGAAGACATTCTTCGGACGATTCAGAACTCGAAACCGCGACCAGTCTCGGAAGCAGGCCGCGCGCTGCAGCAATGTGCGGAACTGGCGCGGCATCGGGGGATTTGCGTGGTGATCAGCGATCTGTTTGATGACACGGAGTCCCTGATGACCGCCATCGAACTCATGCGTTTTCGTAGTCACGAAGTCATTGTGTTTCATGTGCTGGATCGTTGGGAGCGAGATCTGCCGCTGGAAGGAAATATTCAGTTTGAGGATCTGGAATCATCGCTGCGACTGACGACGCACGCCGACGGTGTACGGGAAAAGTACGTGAAGGCCGTGACGGAATGGCGAGAACAGCTCGACAGGGAATTCCGTAATCGGTCGGTCGAGCGAATTGAAATGGTGACGGATGAACCGCTGGATCAGGCGCTGTTGAATTATCTGGTGAAGAGGGCGGCGTGTTTTTGAAGAATGATCAAATCGTTTAACGGCAAGCCGCAGGCGACTGCGACTCCGCGGGACACACGATCGAGGTTACTCGGGAGTGAACAGTGTGTGATCGGTTGCAGGGTTTTCGTTTGTGAAAGATTTCGCCTCGGCGATGTGCGAAGAAACGCAGTCGCCTGCGGCTTGCCGTTAAACAAATTAGAGGAAATGACGATGCTTCGTAATGTTCTGTTGATTTTGATGGTTGTCTTTTTCCGGGGCAGTCTTCTCGCTGCGGACGAAAGCAATCCAAAACCAGAGGCACCTGCCGCGGAACAGGATAAGGACGCCGTAAAGGAAGCCGAGAGCATCCAGCGGAAGGCCCGCGTCGATTTTCTCGGCGAGGCGATCAAACACTTTGAGGTTCGAGTCGGCGAGGACCGCGTGGAATCGAAGCTGAATCCGAAACCATTGCTGGTTTGGAACAATCCAGTCAGCGGGACTCGAATCGGCATCCTTGCGATGTTTACTCGAAACGACCGACCCGACGTAATTGCCCAGTTTTCATTCAACAGCCCAACGACAGTGATCAATGAGTTTCACAACTTCTACGGCACTGATCTGGAAATGAAACGTGATGAATCGACTCTGTGGACGCCATCGACATGTTCCACAAAATGGAATGAACTGCCGAACGCTGACAAGGGCGCGGAAACGCCACAGCAACGACTTATTCAGATGCGCCGTCTGGCAGAAACATTTGTGGTTGAAGACAACTTTGGCTGGGACAAAAAGGAACTCAATCAACTGCGTCTGATGCCGACGCCGGTTTATCGCTACGGAAATCCAGACGATGAAGTCGTGGACGGGGCTGTGTTTGTGTATGCCCTGGGAACGGATCCGGAAGCGATCCTGATCCTTGAGTGCGTGCGAAAAAACGAGATGCTTGGCTGGCGCTACTCCGTCGGCCCAATGTCGATATATCCACTCACTGCGAAGCTGGGGGACGAAGTGGTTTACGAAATTGGTGAACGGAAACAATTCGGGGTTAAGAATTCGGTGCAATACGTATGTCCGTATCAACTGGCCGACGGTGAAAAGATTCCCGAATAGTTTTATCGGCGAGCGGCTGGGGTTTGTTGAGAGGGTGCGATTTATGGATTTCGTGCAGATCGGGTTTCTCTCGGCCCTTGGGGCTTTGATGATTCCGGTCATTGTTCATTTGCTCTTCAAACGTCGCAGTCGCACGGTGCAACTGGGGACGCTGCGGTTTTTGCGCGCCGTGCTTGAGCAGAACTCACGACGAAAGAAACTCAAACGCTGGCTGCTTCTGCTGCTGCGACTGGGAGCGGTGGCGGCATTGGTGATGTTGTTTGCTCGACCGTATTTTGCAGAGCAGAAAAAAGCAGGCGACGGACGTCATCTTATTCTGCTGTTGGATAAATCCGCCACCATGCAGTTGCAGAACGATGGCCAGCGACTGGTCGATATCGCGATGGCTCAGGCTCAGGATGTGTTGAAGGCAGCCGATGAGAATACCGGCGTCGAAGTGGCTTGGTTTGATCACGCTGTCGCTCCTGTTTCGGATGTGAAACTGGGAGCAGGCAGTGTAACGCTGAAGGCTCCGGAGCAGTGTTACGGATCGACGAACTATGGCGCGGCACTGATGTGGGCTCGGGATCGGCTGCTGGCGTCCGATGCCGCGAAGAAGGAGCTTTACGTTTTCACTGATCTCCAGCAATCGGGGCTCGGATGGAATACCGTGGAGCCGTTACCGGAATCCGTTGTGGTGAATGTTCGCGACGTGGGACGATCGGTGGTGAACAATGTGTCGATTGCTTCGACATCCGCGCCCAGGACGCTGATACGTCCCGGAGATCCGTTTCTGCTGAACGCAACCATCTCCAATGAAGGCGCATTTCCGATTGAGGAACAGGTCGTCAGCCTGATCATGAAGCAGGGCGAGCAGGTCATCACAGTCCCGAAGAGGATGA
>JAYTAK010001117.1:0-2777 GCA_043737515.1 Candidatus Kuenenia sp.
TTGCCGTTAAACGAATGACGTCCCCATAAATCACGCACATCGAATCCGGTAGGGTCAGGAGTTTTCATGAGGCGATGGCAAGCTGGAAGCTTACCCCACGTACAAGTCCGACTACATCAACACTTCGCTGGCACCGTGCCGCTCAATAATTTTTTCCAGAACCAGCGTCATCTGTTCAGCCGCCGCTTTCGGTAAACCGGAATTATCGACGACAAACTCAGCGAACTGGCGTTTCTTTACGGGACTCCATTGCGATGCTTCGCGACGCCGAAACTCTTCCACCGACCATCCCCGATTTGCTGCGGCACGCTGTTGCCGCATTTCAATGGGAGTGTCAACAAAGATGACCGCGTCACATTCGTCTGCCCAGCCAACTTCCAGCAGCAGGGCAGCATCCAGGATAAAGGCGTCCACGTCCTGCGGAGCCTGTTTGATGGAACGATGAATTTCAGTTCGAATCGCCGGATGAAGTATTTCATTCAGTCGGTTTCGATTGTTTGTCTGTTCGTCGGTGTCGCCGAAAACGATTTCCGCCAGTCGGGTTCGCAAAACCAGACCTGCTTCGTCAAAGATTTCTTTTCCAAAAGTATCTCGCAACTGGCTGCGTATATCGTTCTTTTCAAGCAATGCATGGCCAATGTGATCAGCATCAATTACAAATAGTTGAAGGTCTGAAACAGTTCGTAAGACAGAACTCTTTCCAGCGCAGACTCCACCGACAATGCCGACGACCGGAATGTTCGCATGCTGGGATTGTTCTGAGAAAACAGAGGGCAACTGAGGAAATCGTTGAGAATGATGTGACTCGCGGGTGCGAGCTATTTCAGATGGGATCGTTCAGCCGGATGTGAAGCATTCCATTGCCGTAGACAAACCGGTTCGGGAGGTTCCGAATGCTGTTTTCGCGGAGCTTTCCGCGCCAACACATTTCGGCTGATTGGAGCAAAAACAGATTCGATTTCTCCTGACGACGCTGGCTTTGCGACGTTATGTTGCTCGAACGGGAGTGCGATGTCAAATGATAGTCGGACATCTGCCATGCTTTTTCGCCACTTCTGCACGCGGGAAATCCTTTCCGGAAGTTACAGTTTTCAGGCCGTCTGACTGGTTCGAAGCCCGGTGCCGTGCGAGCATTCGCCTGCCGCAGACCATCGCCGGTGGCAGAATGGGAGGCTCGTGTCGAATGTGCCGGGCGTCTCCAGGTGCAGGCGCCGGGCTATCACGCGGCTGAGGCAAAGGTCAAGCAAGCCCTTGACGACCATGTTCATTGAATCACAGGAAGTCTTTACGATGACCAGCGACATGCTGACTCTGATCGATCAGGCCGCGAAAGACGGACAGTTGACAGCGGATTCTCCGGCGAATCTGCGATCCTGGCTGACGCGTGAAAGTGTTGCCCAATATCGCCCACGGATCATCGAGCTGATCAAAGCGGGCGAATGGCAGAAGCTGGACGCCATGTTCTGGACAGCCATTCCGTTCGGGACGGGCGGTCGTCGCGGTTCGATGGGCGAAATGGGGCCCGCCACGATCAATGATCGTACGATCGCCGAGTCGGCACATGGCATGGCGGTATATCTGCGTTCGACCGGGTGCAAGACCGGCGGTTCCGCAGTCATCGCCCATGATACGCGACATAATTCAGCACACTTCGCGAGGATTACGGCCTGCACCATGGCTGCGCATGGCCTGAAAGTGTTTCTGTTTGACGGTCATCGTTCAACGCCGGAATTGTCTTATGCGGTCCGCAAGCTGAGTTGCAATGTCGGTGTTGTGATCTCGGCATCACACAACCCGCCGACCGACAATGGCTTCAAGGCGTACTGGGACAATGGAGCGCAGGTGATTCCGCCGCATGACAAGGGCATTGTGACAGAAGTCGAAAAGGCAGATGTGATTCCAACCGTGGATTTCGCGGCAGCCGTTGCGGACGGACGGATTCAGATTGTGGGTTCAGACATCGACCGGGATTACGTCGCCGAGGTTGTGAAGCTTTCTGAATCTCCTCAACGATCTATCAGTGCCGTGTACACGCCTCTGCACGGTGTGGGCGAGACGAACGTTTACGCGGTGATCAAAGCAGCCGGATTTCAGAATGTCTCGATCTTTGAACCACACCGCTCACCGGACGGAAATTTTCCGAATGTGCCGAATCATTTTCCGAACCCGGAAAACCTCGAAGTGTTCAGTCCCGTCGTGGATTGGATCAAGACGACGAACAACTCAGCGGACCTGATTCTTGCGTCCGACCCGGATGCCGATCGACTCGGCGTGATGGTGCGAAATCCGGCTGGCGGGTTCACGGCTCTCAGTGGCAATCAGGTGGGCGCCCTGATTACGGATTTCCTGTTTCGCAAACGGAAAGCTTCAGGACGATTTTCGCCGCAGGATTATGTGGTGGAAACACTGGTGACGACGCCGCTGACGAGGGCCGTTGCTGAACATCACGGGGCGCGCTGCTTCTATGAGTTGCTGGTCGGGTTTAAGTACATCGCCCAGACCATGGAGGAACAGGGGACTGATCATTTTGTGTTCGGCACAGAAGAATCGATCGGCTTCCTCGCTGGTTCGTACTGTCGCGACAAAGATGCCAGCGTCGCGGCGCTGTACATCCTGGAACTGGCGGGGGAACTCAAAGCGGAGGGCAGATCGCTGCTCACTCAGCTCGACCAGCTTTACAAAGATTGTGGGTACCACTGTGAAGGGCAGAAGTCGATCTATTGCGAGGGGCCGACTGGCAAAGCCAAAATCGATGGCCTGATGCAGACTCTGCGTAA
>JAYTAK010001118.1:0-14403 GCA_043737515.1 Candidatus Kuenenia sp.
GCGAAATCTCCCATTCAGCCGCGATCGCGCATCTCGTCCGTTGATACAAGTCTGCCGTATGCGCTCCGCAGTCGCGATTGGTTGATTCTGGCGATTCAATCGCTTCTGCAGGACGATCTGCCATCCTGTCTGTTGTGGATTCATCAGGCAGATCGGCGTGTCTTTGAATCCGTCACTCCATACGAATCCCCCCAACGACTGCGACTGATCGGCGACCTGCACGCGGTGCTGGCGTGCGTTGCTGTGCAGGCCGAAGAGCTGGACGAAGCGGAGAGATTTCTGACGACCGCGTATCAGAGACATGTGCAGGCGGAGGCATTTCAGTCGGTCTGTCGCGACCTCATTCTGACTTCACGTCTGGCCATGCTTCAGGGTCAGTCCGACCGAGCGCAAACCCTGCTGGACGCCGCCGAATGTCAGCTTGTGATCGCGTTGACTCCGGACGAAGCCGACCGCTGCCCGATGATGGACGTCATCTCCGGCGACCGGATGCGGATCGCAGGGACTTCGCGCGGCAGACACCACGTTGAATCACGATTCAGCAGTTTCGGCGGGTTTGAGAACCAATTCCGCCCGAAATTCGAAGAACAGTCTCTCTGCTCACGCAAAATTGACGATGACCGGCACAATGGCGCTTCCAACGGACGGCGGATGCCCTAAAGTCACGCCTGCCGCGATCGTGCAAATGCCCGCAGTCGCAGGCGTAGACATTTTCACAGACATTGACTGGATTCTACGGAACAGATTCGTATGGCTTTCCCGAAACCGTTTTTCCGTTGGCGACCTCACCCGTGGCATGGCCTGGAAGTCGGTCCGAATCCTCCGCATCTGGTGCATGCGTTCATTGAGATTTCTCCCTTCGACCTGGTCAAATACGAAGTGGACAAAGTGACGGGCTATCTGCGAGTCGATCGCCCGCAACGCACTTCATCTCAGCCGCCTGCGTTGTATGGTTTTGTGCCGCGTACGTTTTGCGGAGCGCGTGTGGCTGAACTGATGCCCAAGGCGCGACGCGGCGACGGAGACCCGCTGGATATCTGCGTGCTCAGCGAACGACCGATCACTAAATCGGAAGTGATCGTGACCGTCCGCGTCATTGGTGGCTTGCCAATGCTGGATGGCGGCGAAGCTGACGACAAGATCATCGGCGTACTGGCTCAGGACATGATCTGGTCACATGTCGAAGACCTGGATGAGCTGCCTCAGGCGCTCGTCCAACGCTTGCGGCACTACTTCACGACTTACAAGATGATGCCGGGCGACACGACTCAGCAGGTTTCCATCGATCACATCTACGATCGGGCCCACGCGGAAAAAGTGATTCTTGCGGCCATGGCTGACTATGACGACGAGTTCGGCGGTGAATGATTTGCCACGAGTTTGATGAGTTCCGACAGCATTCGATTGCCGGCTCAGCCACGCTCGTACGCCGTCGGCGTTAGGCGGAGCTTCAGATTTCGATAGACCCCGCGCGGTTGAGGATGGCACAATCGTTTATACTCCGCGCGGTCATGAGTGAGACAATTGGCGAGCGGCATGCGTCAGCTTGCCGGTACAAAAACAACGTACCGGAGGGCTCACGCCGCTCCGCTCGCCGGACTCATTTCCGACCGCGCAGAGTTTAACCGCGTGGGCAACGCCCCGCGCTTTGTATTTCAAATCTCAAATACGAAATCTCAAATAGAACAAGCGAGGCCCGCTGGGCACGCGGTAAAACGAACCATTGCCGACCGCCGGTAGTACGACAACTTTCAGTCTATGCGATCTCGTCTTTCATCGGCAGGATCTGCCGAATGCCCAGGCAACACGGCACACGGCGCTGCCTGGTCGGCATCCGGGCCACGTTGGAACAGAATCGAACGCCTTCGAATGGCATCTGCAGACAAACTGCGATGGACGCCGCAGTGCGGCGAAGTTAAGACTGCGTAGTCAACTCAGGCATGAACACCAGACGGCGGTCGTACGCGCGACGCGAGGGATCTCGTCACGGTACGGACAATAGACGATAACGAGCGTTGTTCGTCGATGCTGCGTTGTGTTCACGTTATCGAAATTGCAGGCTCGCTACAGGGAAGTTGCTTGTGTCAGCAGATCAAAACTCAGACATCTCCACCTCATCCGTCCTCGGGGCGAAAGTTCACAGGAAATCCGTGACCAGTGTCGGCACGTTTCTGGGGATCGCTGTCACCGTTGTGTTTTATCTGGTATCTCCGCCGATCGCGACATACTTCCGCGGCGGGCCGGAATTTGTGTACCGCTACTTCTGCAGCCACCCGATTGAATACGTGACATCCGGACTGTTCTTTGTGGGTATGGCAATTCTTGCGGCCAAATGGAAACAGCTTCCCACCGATCGCGCGGTCATTGCGAATGTCCAAGAACTCGCAACCAATGCCCGATGGGTGCAGACCGAATCGGGATCGGGCGCAGTGCAAAGTCTGACTGCATGGCAGGCTGCTTCGCATCGGAATGAATGGCGATCCACTTCGATGTGGCATCGCGTCCAGGACGTGCTGCACTACGTCAACGCCGGTCGAAATGACGGACTTGAAGATCATCTGAAGTACCTCGCTGATTTGTCAGTTGATCGATTGATTCAGAGTTTTTCACTGATTCGCACTGTCACATGGGCTGTGCCGATCATGGGATTCCTTGGGACGGTGGTCGGCATCACGCTGGCGATTGCCAACGTGACCCCGGAACAACTGGATTCATCATTGCCTGAAGTCACCGCCGGTCTTGCGGTGGCGTTTGATACCACGGCACAGGCGCTGACCATGTCGATGCTGTTGGTATTTGCCACGTATCTGGTAGAACGCGACGAGCAGGCCATTCTGAACGACGTCGAGCAATTTGGAATTGATTCACTGGTGCCATTCATCAGCCAATCTCATGCTTCTGCAGCTGAACCAGCGTCCGGGTTGCCCGCGCTGGCCAACTGGACGGCCGAGATTCTGGCACAGCAGACGGATTCGTGGAGTCGCCATCTGACGGCGATGCAGTCCGGCTGGGCGGAGACGTTGAATTCTCAGACCGATTCACTGGCTCAGGCCCTGTCGGATGAAACCACTGCGACGCTGCAGTCTCATCGAAATGCGTCCGATTCTGCCCGCGATCAATACGCGGCGACGCTGCAGCAGAGTTCGCAGATGTTTGCACAACAGATGCAACAGACGCTGATGACGTTTGTAGACCGAGTGGACCTGTGGCAGAACGCCATGCGGGAAAGCACTTTGGCGTCCGCCGGGCAGACGGAAGAACTGCATCGATTGGGACGCACAATGCTGCAGTTGACGGAAGCTGAACAGAAACTGGTTCAGATCCAGGAAGCCCTGAACGATAATCTGCAGACGCTGCAGATGGTCTCAACGCTGGAACAGACAGTTCAGAGTTTGAATGCGGCAGTGAGCATTCTGACATCGAAGTCTTCAATGCGAGTGGCTGCGTGACAAGGCGACGGCCGCAAATTTCAATTTCACTGTTCCCCTTTCTGGCCGTGCTGGTCTGTGCGATGGGGGCGTTGATTTTATTGCTGCTCGTAATGACGCGGAAGATCCGGCACGAGCAATCCGGCGGCGATGCGCCCCTTGCAGTCGTCGCAGTGCCGAAAGCAGTTGCCAATCCGGATCGAAGTCAAAAAATTGCATCGCTGGAAACAGAACGAGATTCTGTCAGCAGCGATGTGTTGAGACTGCAGCAGCAGGTGAGCGAATTGGAACAGTCCGTCGCGCAGCAGGAAACGACCGTCGCGGGTTTGCGGGAGCAGAGCGCAGAGCTGGAAGGCAAGCTGTTGGCAGCGGAATCAACGCCGGACAACTCAGGCATCGCCGGGGTGCAGGATCGAATCTCGCGGCTGCGATCTCAACAGGTCGTCCTGTGGCAACGTCTGGATGAACAGGAGAAACGCCTGCTGGCGAAACAATTGCAGTTGAAAGCGGTGACCGAGGCCACTGCCGCAGCGAAAGCCAAACTGTACACTGTGAATTCATCCATCGTCGCGCTGCGAAAACAGGTGCAGGACGCTGAGCAAACCGCCGCTTCCGCTGGCACTGAGACAATCCTTGAATTCACGAATACCGTCGGTACCACGCGAACTCCGATCATCGTGGAGGTCACCCGAGAGGGCTACAAGATTCAGCCGACGGGCATCATGATTCAGTCGAAAGACATGGGAGGTTTCCCGGGCAACGACACGCCGCTTCTGGCTGCCATCCTCGCTGTGCATCGTGAGCGGGCTAAGGGCTCCGTGACGTCGCAGCCATACGTGCTGTTGCTTGTGCGACCGACTGGCAGTGAAGCGTTCTATCCAGCGCAGGGGATTCTGGCGAACGAAAGAATTCACTTCGGCTATGAACTCATTGAGGCGGATAAGACAATCGCAACCGGTGAATTTGCTCCCACGGAAATCGCGGCTGCTGAGGCGGCGATGGCGGAAGCTTTTCGGCGGCGTGAAAAGATCTACGCCAATCTTCGATACATCGCTCAGGGTGTTCCGCCGCAAGGGACGGAGCCAGCGCCTGATCCGAGTCAACGCGGTCTGACAATCCGACCTGATGGCACCGTGCGATCGGAACCCCGTGTGGCCGATCAGCGTGCGAGCGGTAGAAATTTCGCCGGCGGCGTGGCTCCGCCGCCTGGTTTTTACGAACGACGTGCGGCAGCTCTGGCAGCCGAAGCCGTTGCACGGGAAAAGAGTCGAGAAGGTTCGGGGACGTCTGAACCTGCGTCCGCTGGTTTCGAGGATCAGTTCGCCCAACATTATGCGCAAAGCGCGGAGGCAGACAGTGCTGTGCAAGTCGGCGGTGGCTTTTCGCAGATGCCAGCCAGCCGTGGTCCTCAATCACTGGCTCAGAACTCCGCTCCTGCCACCGAGGAATCCCTGGCAACCGCAGAGCCAGTCTTCGGTTCAAACGAACGTGCCGAAAAAATGTTGTTTGCGAAACAGGGCCAGCCCCTTGTTCCGAAATCTGCTTCCACTACATCGAAAGGCTCAGACGGTACACCGCCTCTGACCGCCGAAGAGGAATTTGCCGCAATGATGTCCGGGGCTCCTTCAACCGAACCGCCATCCGCCGCATCGCGACATTTCCAGATGCCGTCCGCGTCCGGAACTGCGACAGCACAGTCGCAGACTGGTGAACCGGCGAACGAAGTTCCCGGCAGCCCGATGCTGGACCTGTCCCGCGTTGACAAGGATCTGCTCAGTCGGCTGCCATCGACGAAGAAGACATCAAAGACATACGCCACGCCGGTCGGTATCACCGTGTTTCTTGACGAACATCACATGACCGTCGGGCAGCAGCCGGCAATTCCTGTGACTGCGGATTCGCTGACCTCAGCCCTGTCCGAGTTGTTGCAGAATATCGACACAGAAGTGAGCGATGCCAGGAAAACACCTCGTGAAGAAGTGATGCCGATCGTCAAGTTTATCGTGAGCCCCGGCGGAGAGCGCTGGCGTATTCCGCTGTCAGGTTCACTCAAACATCTGGGCATTCCGTCGGCAACCATCTATGAATTGTCGCCGTATATTGAGACGACTGCTGCACCAGGAAGGGCGAGCTGGTAATGGGACGCAGATCGCAGAAAGCTGAACTTGAATTCGGATCCGATTCCTTTCTGGACGTGATCTGCAATATCGTCGGCATTCTCATCATTCTGATTGTCGTCGTTGCCGTGAAAGTGGAGCGGCAACCGATCGCGGAGGCGGAAGCTCTCGCGAATGCAGCACCGGTCGCAACGACAATTCCTGATCGCGAATCTGAATACGTTCAACAGCAATCTGATCTCGATGCCGTGAAATTGCAGCACCGTCAGGTTGCCACGCAACTGCAGGAGCTGTTCGACCGCAAGGCCGCATTGCACCGAGAACATGTTCTGGTGCAGGAAGAAATCCGTGCCCTGCAGAATCAGTTGGCAGAACAGGCAGCGGACTCAAACCGCAGCAAGGTCGTCCTTTCAGAAGCCGAACAGGAAGCCGAGAAGCTGTCGGCAGACGTGGACCGGCTGTTGAATGTTCTCGCGGGCAAAGAGAAAGCCCTGAAGAACGCCATTACCGTGATTCAGCAGGAAGAATCCGTCGCCAGCGAGGCAGAAAAACAACTGCGTCGGACAATCGTCGAAACAACGCGGCTGCAGGAATTGCTCGACGATGTCGCCCGGCCTGCGGACTCAAGGCCACGACTCGTGCATCGCATCATGCCGGTCAGTCGCAGGACGGATGGCGAGGAAGTGATGTTCCGGATGATCGAAGGACAAATCAGCGAAGTGCCGATCGAAGAACTCATGAAACTGGCCGTGGATCGAGTTCGCAAACGAATCTCGATGCTGCAGCGGTTCCGTCGGCTGGAAGACGTCGTTGGCCCGGTCGGCGGCTATAAGATGACGTTTGCGATCGAATTGAATGCCTTCAACTCTCTGGAATATCTTCAATACGGCGGCGACAGCAGCAAGTTCAATTCGTTCACACAGGTCATCGTGCCCGATGCGACGCTGGTCGCCGAATCGGCCGCCGATGCCGTGAAGCCGGGTTCCGCATTTCGTCAAAAGCTGGAAGCGATGCCGGCCGACAGTGCCGTGACGATCGTTGTGTACGAGGATTCGTTCAAAGAATTCGCAGCATTGCGGGAAGTCGCCCACGGCCTGCAGATCCGCGTCGCTGCAAGACCCCTGCCCGTCGGCACCGACATCACCATCAGCGCCAGCGGCAGTGCATCGCGGGCACAGTAGGTATCCTTAGGATATGGCGGCATTGGTGGACCAAGGAGGAAGATTTCCAGACTGTCGGCCGGAAGCGATCGTCTAAAGTCAACATTTCATGGCGTGTTGACGTTTGCTCTCCAAGCGCATCGCAGACTGCACCGGCTGGAGTTCTATACACTACTGACCATTCCGGTTCGGGTGCATCCTCTTAATGCCGATCGTCAAATTGCTGTCGCCACCTTGCGATTCGTCCCAACGGAACGGCATGTTGTAGCCGCACGGGCGAGTACGTGGATTTGAAGACAAATTCACGTCAGTCCAGAAGGCACGACAAGAATCACACAGCACAGAAAACGTTTTGTCCTTTCGCGACTTAAAACACTCCTTCGGCACTATTCTACGTTGTAGCACTTCTCGCAAGGTGTCTGGCACCGGCAACTCACGGGAAATGCAGGTGTATTCATTACCGTTGAGTCAGAGTCGCGTCCAACGATCAGTCTGACAGAAAAGACGATTCAGCACTTGGATGAACTGTCCGCCAAGGCTCGACTGTATGTTGAATACTCGACGATCGAAGGACGTCTGGAAGTCATTTCGGTCCACGGTCGCAACAGCTTCTCTGTTTGGGAATGTCTGACGAATCAGAGAGTTGAGTGCTTTGTAGATGACGAATCGTTCCGGACGGTTTCCACTTTCTTGGGAAAGCGAGTCGCAGTCACAGGACGGGTCCACTATCGGAACAATGTGCCTAAAACAATCCATATCGAAGAGCCAATCAAAGTGTTGCGTGAATCGAACGCATTGCCGCAACCTTCAGACATCGGCCCAATCAACATAACTGACGGGCTGAGTTCAGAAGAGCACGTCCAGAGGTTACGCAATGGCTGATGTCGTTTACTTTGATGCGTGTGTCTTTATTGAATTGCTTCAGCAAAACGATGATAATTGATTCGACGCCTGTGAGAGTCTTCGATTGAAGGCTGCAAAAGGATCTTTGATAATCGTGACATCCGCGTTGTCGATTGCTGAGGTCAACAAGTTGCCAAGCGTTCCAGCCATCCCTGTCGATCAGAGCAAACAGATTCTGGGATTCTTTGAAAACGAGTACATCGCGATTCGTTCAGTCAATCGACATACTGCTGAATATGCCCATGAGCTGACGCGGACCCACGGGCTGACGAATATTGACGCTATACACATCGCCATATGTCGCTGGGCGACCACCGAATCGCAATAGATCTCAAATTTGCCAGTCAGTGTCAGCGATGAGCGGAAAGTCTTGCAAGCGTCTCCGAGTCATTCGATCGATGATCCATTCGGTAAGTACAATTTTTTGGGGATCTCGATCGTGTTTGTGTTCGCGCGATTTTGAATCTCCAAGGTTTTTGCTTTTGCCTGGAGACTCGCCGTGGAAATGGATTCCATCTCTTCAGTATGCCGGCAAATCGACAACCACGCGGCGATGGTAACGCCCACACTCGTCGAATTCGCGATCAGGAGTATCCCAATCAGCCAACGATAAATCGGCCACCAAGCCTTTCCATCTACGGTTGGTGATGTCCAATAAGCAATGAGAATGTGGATAGCCATTCCATAAGCGAGCAGGACAAACAAAAGAACAGGCACCCCGAAAGACCAGTCCCATTTACGTTTCCAAGAGGCGAGCTTTTTGGAGTGTTTTTGCGACTTCCAAAAATGCTCGCCTAAGCAGTGTCCTTGCTCGTTATCCTTGCTCAGATTCTCAGCAATATTTTTACTTGACGCGAGCGATTCAGTGACACGTCCGCCCAGCCAAGTCCGCAGCGCGTTAATACACGTATACGTGGCCCCACAGTTCGCCATTACGATTGAAATAACCGTGAACAGATTGTCCAAGACAGCCCGCCATTTACGCTACGTGAACTACTTCTTCTCCATCGCAGTCCAAAGTGTATCGAACCGAGAATTAAAAGATTTTGCCATCGTTTTGTTTTTGAAAAAGACCTTGGCTTTTACTTCGTTCGCTCCAGCTTCCGCCGTTAACGGAGTATGCCAAGCCTCGTCTCGCACCATATCATCGTCGCAGGCAATGAAATGTGTCAGTTTCAGGTGCCTCGGGACATTCACAGATACAAACTCAAAGTGGCTGGCGAATCTTTGGCGTGCTTCCTTTAGCACCGGAGAGTCAACTTCTTCACCCCCCCCTTCGTGAACAAGGATCATTCTTGCAATGCCGTTTGCTTCGGTTACCCGAGAGAGCATCTCCATGAAACTTTCTTTCAGGCAGCTCAGGAATCCATCAACAGCAGAGCCAGTCATCATACGGAACGAATGGGACGTATGAATGAACATCATCTCGGTCAAACTTAACGCATGGAGATAGTTGCTGTTTTCCAGAGGCTCGCAGATGTTCGATGTACGAATTAAATGCACCAAAGACTCAAGGTCCGGTCGGAAGTCATCTCCAAATTTGGAGAACATTTCTTTTGCATCGTGGATCTTCATTTCTTTGCTCTCTGACACTGCCTGTTGCCCATCAGTACATTGATCGGCCATTACGTCCTCCCAAGATGAAGCAGCAATCGGTAGCGCGTCATAGGACAGAAATCCTCAATAAAAATTGCAAAATTCTGAAATATCCCATTGACAAGGTCGAGCACTGTAAACGAGCCACCAACTGCGGTCAATCAATAAACACGTAAATTTTCAAAACGGTTCACGGCGTTTAGACTTTTATCAAGTTTTGCGAGATGAGCGACCACTTTGCTCGATCAACAGCCACTGTGTCTTATCATTCGCTTCAAAGCGGCCATTTTCGCAGTTTCTTCTTCGGAATTCGTTTTTAAGGCAATACCCGTTCCAGTTGGTCTGGTTTCTGCCCAACAGGAACGGAACAAATCTCCCTGTTAGACAACAGACTCTCGGGCCATGATTTCTGAACGAACTTCGATTTCAAGACTCACCGGCAGTTTGTGCGTCTGTAACATTCGAACCATTTGCAAGGTAGCATGAAATGACAGGTGAGAATAAATCGATGGATTTGCCGTCTGGTGGGACAGTCCACATGATTCGCCCACCAGGAGGGAAATGGCATTTCAAGTCGTATGACGTATCCGCAGTGGAAGATCCCGGTATGTTAAATACGAGGACGGCGAATCACGCCGTTTGGAGTGAAATCGAATTTGAGTCTCCCGAGGAAGTATGTGATTTCATACAGAGGAAGATTCAGGAAGGACATCTGCCGTACCTTTCGCAAGAATGAAGAACGGCGGAAACTGCCGGTCTGGATTCTTTGTGCAGCCGGGGGATTTATTGTGCAACCAGTCTTTTGTGTGCAAAGCCCGCTCGGCCTCCTCTACGAGTCGGGTTAAACGACTCATTTTGAGCCGTGTGAGGAATGATACCGTTCGGGACAGCCCGACACCGCCGTTCAGCGAAGTCGATCGAAGTGATCGCGAATGCTTACCATTTAGCTCCGACTGGTTTCGCGCCGGCGTTTTTCATGCGGATGCTGTACAAGGAAGTCCTGGCCGTGATGAACAGTGTCTTGTAGTCATCTCCGCCGAAGGTGACGTTGGCGGGGCCTTCAGGGACTGGGATGCGTTCGAGCAGCTTGCCGTCGGCGTTGAAGATGTTGACGCCGCCGTGCGTTGTGTAAAGGTTGCCCTGAGTATCGACTGTCATGCCGTCACTGCCTTCGTCAATCGTGAATAGCTTCTTGCCGAGCGATCCGTCTTTGTGGACCTCGTAACAATGTATTCCGGCCGGCAGTTTGTGGAAGGCCGGATCGGGATGCCGCGGATTGCCACCGGTGTCGGCGATGTAGATCCGGCTTTCGTCTGGAGAAAAATTGATGCCGTTGGGCATGGCGAGGTCCTTGACGAGGGGCTCAACTTTTCCGGTGGCCGGGTCGAGACGATACACCCAGTGACCAGGTATTTCAGCAGGTCCAGTCAGGCCCCATGGCGGGTCGGTGAAGTACAGTGTGCCATCAGACTTCACGGCAACATCGTTGGGGGAATTCAGGCGTTTGCCGTCGAACTTGTCCGCCAGCACCGTAATGCTGCCATCCGCTTCGGTTCGTACGACATTGCGAGCGGCGTGTTGACAGGAAATCAGGCGTCCTTCCAGGTCGAGGATATTGCCGTTGGATTGTTCGCTCTGGCGGAACAGCGATACGCCTTCGCCTTCCTTCCACTGCATGATCCGGCTGTTCGGGATGTCGGAGAAGACGAGCAACTTCTTCGCCGGAATCCACGCCGGGCCTTCGGTGAATTTCATGTCGCCAGCCAGCTTCTGCACTTTCGCACCCGGTGCGATGAGTGTTTCCGCATCGTCGGCGTGGACGTGCGTCACGGCGACGAGCAGGATGAAGAGTGTGACGAGTTGTTTAGGCATAACAGCTCCTTGAGTTTTGGTGGCTGGAGTGGAGTTTCGTTCATTGTAGGACACGAAGACTTCGATTCATAATCATTCGCACCAAATCATATCCAACTGACAATGGAACGTCGTTGGTGCCGTCGGTGAATTCGGCATGCCTGCCTGCAGGGCAGTATTTTCGTCGCAAGGCGAACCCATGGGCGGACGTTCGCTCAACGCCGTTGGGTTGCTCGCCAATCAACCAGCATTTGGTCGCATGTCGCGACGAGTCGCGAAGTCCTTTCCGGCAGAAAGGACCTACTTTGGCCATCATTGGCGAATATTTCCACATGGTCGGACGGGACTGGAATCCCGTCCTGCGATTGAGTTTTTCACTGTCGAGACTGATGCGACACCAGATTACGATTCTGCTACAGTTTCGCGGTCGTGAATCGAGCCTGAGGGCCGGTTTTGTTGTTCCGAATGACTGGGACCATTAGTTCCGTCAAGTTTGCAGTTTCAGGGTAAGACATGTCAGTCCGGTTTAATGTGCTTGCGTTCGTCGTTTGTGCTCTGCTGAGTGAAGTTGTGCTGTCCGAAGACTGGCCATCGTGGCGTGGACCGAATCGTGACGATATTTCAACTGAGACCGGGCTGCTGAAGAAATGGCCGGAAGGCGGACCGGAGAAACTCTGGACATCCAAAGACGCCGGACTTGGCTACTCAGGGGTCTCCATTGTCGGTGGCGTCCTGTTCTCGATGGGAGCCGAAGGCACAACCGACGAAGCGAACGAATTCGTGATTGCGATCAATGCCGCATCCGGCGAAAAGATCTGGCAGACGAATGTCGGAAAATATCTCGACAACGGCTGGGGCGGCGGGCCGCGAAGTACGCCAACGATTTCCGGTGACCTGTTGGTTGCGATCGGCGGAAAAGGTGATGTCGTTTGCCTGTCCGTCAAGGACGGTGCGGAAAAATGGCGCACCAGTCTGACGGGGCTCGGCGGTACGATTCCAAGTTGGGGCTATTGCGAATCGGCGCTGATTGATGGCGACCGCGTGCTCGTCACTCCCGGCGGGGAAAACGGCACGATCGCGTGCTTCAATCTGCAGACTGGTGAGAAAATCTGGCAGTCGTCTGAGATGAAACAGCCTGCAAACTATTCGTCGATCATCGCCGTCGATCATTTCGGCAAGCGCCAGTACATCCAGTTGACCGGACAGAAAGTCTTTGGCCTGAACAGTGACGGCAAGTTGTTGTGGCAACATGATTTCCCTGGCAACACAGCCGTGGTTTCTACGCCGATCTACAAAGATGGCCAGGTGTATGTCACGGCAAGTTACGGAGCTGGCTGTCTGCTGTTGAACATCACAGCCAACAACGTTGCGGAAAAAATCTACGACAACAAACTGATGAAGAACCACCACGGCGGTGTGTTGTTATCGGGCGATTTTATTTATGGTCACAGCGACGACCATGGGATCATTTGCCAGAACTTCAACACGGGTGAGCTGGTCTGGAGCGATAAGAAAAAAAATGGCAGCAAGGGCGCGGTGGCGTTTGCCGATGGTATGCTCTACTGTCTATCAGAGGACAGCGGCGAGTGTTACCTTGTCGAAGCCACTGAAACGGAATACAAGGAAGGCAGTCGTTTCCGGATGGAGCCTCAGACGACGCAGCGAAATCCCCAGGGCCGCGTCTGGACGCATCCTGTGATCAGTAATGGCAGGCTGTATCTGCGTGATCAGGATGTCATTTGCTGCTACAAGATTAAAGAGTAACTCCTCTGGAGTGCGGCGACTCGTCACCGCTTTCTTTTTCAAACAACTCCCCGCTTCGCAAATTGATCGTGAATAACGTCGCGTTTGCGAACGAAGCTGGAGCATTTTTGACAGAAAAATTGATGACAAAAAGATCGGACAGAGAAAGCAGAGAGGCACTCATATTTTTGTCATCAATATTTTTGTCTGAATTTGTCCTCGCGATGATTGAGGTGACCAGCAATTCAGAATTCTCTTAAACTGAACGAGTGTTGACAAGCAATACAGATCTTGAAACAGAAAGCGATGACAAGTCATCGCACTCCAAAGTGGGAAACGAAAAACCATGCAGAATATCCTTGATCATCTGAAATCCAGTCAGGACACGGCCCTCAGCGAACTCTGCGACTTCCTGCGCATCCCCAGTATCAGTGCGGACAGCAAGTATGTCCTAGACATGCAGCGTTGTGCGGATTGGGTGCTGGCGTCGATGAAGGATGCGGGGCTGAAGGCTCAGATCTTTCCCACGAAGGGCCATCCGATTGTTTACGGAGAGCGGATTCAGGATCCGAAGCTGCCGACGATTCTGGTCTATGGGCACTACGACGTGCAGCCTCCCGATCCGCTTGATCTGTGGACCACGCCGCCGTTTGAACCACAGGTCCGTGACGGCAAGTTGTTCGCGCGAGGTGCGACGGACGACAAGGGGCAACTGTTTACGCACCTGAAGTCGATCGCGGCGTGGGTGAAGCTTAACGGGCAGCTCCCGGTCAACGTCAAGGTTCTGATCGAAGGCGAAGAAGAAGTCGGTGGCGTGAATCTGGATCACTTTCTGGAAACGCACGGGGATCTGCTGAAGGCGGATGTTGCGGTCGTGAGTGACACCAGTCAGTACGGCGACGGAATTCCGGCGATTACCTGCGGACTGCGTGGCATCGTGGCGGCGGAAATTCGTCTGAAGGGTCCCGCGAAAGATTTGCACAGCGGCATCTACGGCGGCAGCATCGCGAATCCCGTGAACGCCCTGACAAAAATGTGCGGCAAGCTGGTCGGCGCTGACGGACGGATTCAGATTCCGGGCTTCTACGATGACGTGCTGGAACTCACGGCACCGGAACTCGAACAGTACGCTCAGTTGCCGTTTTCTGAATCGCACTTCCTGAAAGAAGTGGGCAGTTCGGCAACCTTCGGAGAAACGGGTTATACAACTCTGCAACGGCGCACGGCGCGTCCGACCTGTGATATCAACGGGATTTTTGGCGGCTATACGGGCGAAGGTCCCAAGACGATTATTCCATCCAAAGCGACTGCCAAAATCACCTGCCGTCTGGTGCCTGTGATGAAGCCGGCCAAAGTTCTGGATGCGCTGGAAGCATTTTTGAGATCGCATTGTCCGCCGGGGATTGAGTTCGAGTTTAAGCGATTCCATGGCTGTGAGGCGTTTGTCTTCGATCCGACAAGTGAGTGGCTCACGGCGGCACGCAAGGCCGTTGAGACCGCTTTCGGTCAGCCGCCCGTTCTGGTTCGTGAGGGCGGTTCAATTCCGGTCGTACTCAGCTTCAAACAAATCCTGGGACTCGATACGCTGCTGCTCGGCTGGGGGCG
>JAYTAK010001119.1:0-6346 GCA_043737515.1 Candidatus Kuenenia sp.
CAGCGAATCGTACATTACTTTCGCGGCGGCAACGTTTGGCAGCGCGTCGGCTGCGTTGGCATGATGGAACAAATCAATCGGAGTCTGCCGCTCCCACACCGCACGGTGAATGGGGCTGTTGACAGTTTGATATCGTTCCGCAAACAGGTCCTCCACCTGATCGTCCGCCGCGTCCACCGCACCCATGCGTCGCACTTCGTCGGCTGACTTGCCGCCCATTTTCAAGGCTTCCCCGGCGAACGTGGAAGGATGCGATGTGGTCCTGCTCTCCACTTCATGTAGTGTCGTCACTTTAGATCTCCTCTTGATGCTAAACGCGGATCTCTGTCCGTCTTCATTGTGTTCTGACATAAGTCAAAGTAGGCGTCACTCTCTGAGTGACGGAGCCAGAAAACGCTCGCGTTTTCTGGCGGGGCTTCATCACTCAGAGACTGATGGCTACATTTGTCGCGTGTGTCTTCATATCGATCAGTTTGGTCGCATGCGTCGTAAACCACGGACATGGTTCAAATCGTGAGCCGAGCGTCTCGGCGAGTCCGTGCAGAACCTGACAAACCGTGTCGTGCCCCCAGGTCTCGGCGAGTCGCAGTGGTCCACCGCGAAACGGCGGAAACCCGGTTCCCAGCACCATTCCCAGATCGACCATCCACGGTTCCCGCACAATGCCCGCGCTGAGCGTCTGTGCTGCGGCGTTCATTAGCGATCCGATCAGACGCAATTGAATCCCGCTGAATGTTTCGTCGCCGATGCGCTGCGACGGGATTTGCTGTGCGTTCGCGCTCGCCTGGATTCCGAGATCCGCCACCGCACCGCGACGGCCCTTGTGATACGTATAGAAGCCAGCTCCGGATTTTTGCCCTTTGCTTCCGCCTCGCACGAGCCCGTTCAGGAATTCGGCGGTCGGGCTGGCGTCCGTGTTCAGGACTGCCAGCGTTGCGGCCACATCGGCGGCAATGTCCAGTCCCACGGTGTCCATCAATTCCAGCGGCCCCATCGGCAAACCGAATCGTTTGGCTTCACGATCCACATCGCTCACCGACACGCCATCCAGTACCAGTCGCACGGCTTCGTCCAGGTACGAAAACAGGATGCGATTGACCAGAAATCCAGGCCCTTCCGCAACAAGCAACGGCGTCTTCCCAAGGGCACGCGTGAATTCGAGAAGCGTCACCAGAGTCTGCTGAGCCGTGCCAGGCGTCTGGACCACTTCCACCAACGGCATCTTGTGGACCGGGTTGAAGAAGTGCAGACCGGCGACTCGATCGGGGCGCCGCGTCGCGCCGGCAAGCTCGCTGATCGACAGCGCGGATGTGTTTGACGCAAGAATCGTGCGCTCGGGAAGTTGGGAATCCAGCTCCATGAAAAGCCGACGCTTCACGTCCAGTTTCTCCACAATCGCTTCGATCACGAGATCGGCATCACGCAGCGGTTCCCATTCGGTTGTGACAGAAAAAGAGCGCCGCGCTGTCTCCGCAACATCGGCGCTGACTACGCCTTTTTTTAGCGCGGCGTTCAGCAAATCCGTGACGCGTTTATCGCCCGCTGCTGCGAGTTCGGCATTCAGTTCCCGCAGCACCACGCGATAGCCGCGCGTCAGTGCCAACTGGGCGATGCCCGCTCCCATTGTGCCACCCCCGATCACGGCGATGGTTTCAATTGGAGCCATGTTTGAATTCTTCGCGGAAATCCAGGTCGAGACTTTACGAGCCCGTTCTCGTTGCGAAAACAGATCCAGTAGATTCCGGGTTGTCGGCTGAAACAGAATGCGACAGAACTGAGCACGTTCTTCCGCAAGGCCGGCGACCGATCCTTTGCGCAGGCCAACTTCCATCGCTCGAAGCGCCGCCGGCAACGCAGGGTAGCTCCGTGCGCGACGGGCCGTTCGGCGACGAGCGATTGCCAACAGCATTGCCTGACCGGGCCGCGACTGTTCAATCAGCCATTTCCACCAACTTCGCAGACTCGGTTTTGGCCGCGCCGATAAACGACACGTCAACAGGAAGCGCGAAACGTCTTGTTCTGTTTTGTCTGTGGATGCGACGGCATCGACCAGACCCGCCTTGAGTGCGTCGCGGGCCGAAAGTTGAGATCCTTCAAGGATCATGGTCATCGCGTGCGTCAGTCCCACGATTTTCGGCAGACGCTGCGTGCCTCCCCAGCCGGGGATCAGCCCCAGTTGTGTTTCCGGCAGTCCAAGGCGAGTGCTGTTCGATTCCAGCGCGATGCGATATCGGCACGCCATGGCGAATTCCAGCCCACCACCAAGGCAGGCACCATGAATGACGGCGACGGTCGGAACACGCAGGCTGGCCAGAGAATCGAACAGATCCTGCCCCTGTTTGAGAGCCTCATTTGCAGCCTCCGGCGAGGCAATTGACTGAATGTGGGCTACATCAGCTCCCGCAAGAAAACCCGATGCCTTGCTGCTGCGGAACACAATGAGTGCCAACTCCGGTTGCATCTCAAACTGCGACACGACACATCGCATTTCGTGCAGCAACTCTTCATCGAACACGTTCACCGATCGATCGGCAGCATTCAGAGTGACCGTCGCCACGTTTCGATCATCGACCGAGACAGACAGATGTTTGAAGTCTTTCATGATGAGTCCTCCAGTTCGCGTTCCACCCAGATCGCAACTCCCTGTCCACCGCCAACGCAAAGACTGGCGAGTCCCCGCCGCAGACCACGTTCGCGCAGGGCACGCAGCAGGGTCAGAATGAGTCGCGTGCCGCTGGTTCCCACCGGATGTCCCAGCGCGATCGCTCCTCCGTTGATGTTCAACCGATCAAGATCGACGGTTCCCAGCGCGGCGTCACGGCTAAGTTGCTTCCGAGCAAAGTCGATCGACCGAAATGCTTCAAGGCACGCCAGAACCTGCGCCGCGAAGGCTTCGTTGATTTCAAACAGGTCGAAGTCGCTCAATTGCATGCCTGTTTCCGCCAACAAGCGATGTGTGGCGTACACCGGTCCAAGGCCCATGCGGCTGGGATCACAACCGGCGACTGCGTACGCTCGAATAAAGCCCAGCGGCGTCAATCCCCGTGCCTTGGCTTCTTGTGGAGTCATCAACAGCAGTGCGGCGGCTCCATCGGTGATGGGGCAACTGTTTCCGGCCGTGATCGTGGCACCGGGTGTCCTGAGGATCGGTCGCAGCCGCGTCAGAGCGTCCAGTGTCTGTTTGTCACGCGGACCGGAATCCTTTGTGACGGCTTTGCCCCTGCTGCGCAGCTCCACGTGTTGCGTCAATTCGTCTTTGTAGAAACATCGTTCCCATGCAGCCGTGGCCCGTTGATGACTGAGTAATGCAAATTCGTCCTGGCGACTTCGCGAGATTCCAAATTCCTGAGCCAGTCGTTCTGCGGTCTGAACCATGTTTTCTCCACACGTCGGATCGGTGAGCCCCAGTTCCAGGGCCACCACAGGCTTGAACCAGGAAGGTCTCAACTGCGTCAGCATTCCCGCACGTTGCCAGACAGACGCTCGCCGAAACTGCAGCAGCCAGCGCTGCATTTGAGGTCTCCACAGCAACGGCACGCTGGACATCGATTCTGTTCCGCCCGCAATCACGACGTTTGCCCGACCGTCACGAATCAACTGCCACGCGGAGATCACAGATTCCATCCCGGAAGCACAATTACGGTTAACGGAATGCGCGGGCCGATCGTGCGGAATTCCGGCGGCGAGCGCAATGACGCGGGCGATATTGGCGGCATCGGCAGGTCCGGCCACATTGCCGAAGACGACTTCACCGATTTCTTCAGGCGTCAGATTCCTGCGGCGCAGAAGTTCGACGATCGCGACTCTCCCAAGTTCGACGGCAGAAACGTCTGCCAATGCCGTGAACGCTTTGGCAAACGGAGTGCGAACTCCATCAACGACAGCCAGTGGCGGAGGAAGTTGTTTTGGAGAGACGCTGATCATGACTGATACTCCACGCCGATTCATCGTTCAAATGTGTCGTCGCCGACAACGCGAAAACTTGCCCGCGCTGCACTCAGGAACTGACTTGGGCCTCCTTTGGCTGGAGTGTTTTCTC
Organism: Candidatus Kuenenia sp.; assembly: GCA_043737515.1. Classification (GTDB taxonomy): domain Bacteria; phylum Planctomycetota; class Planctomycetia; order Planctomycetales; family Planctomycetaceae; genus SXXK01. The sequence goes on from JAYTAK010001119.1 coordinate 4,040, forward strand.
ATCCTGTTGTCGCAACTCACGGCGCAGGACTTTGCCCAAAAAGTTGCGCGGCAGGTCCTCGGTCTGGACATCCACTTTGCGAGGACGTTTCCAGGCGGCCAGTTTCTGATGACAGAAATCATCGAAATCTGAGCGGCGAAAACTCTTCGTGGATTCCATCACCAGGATTGCCCGCACAATTTCTCCGCGATCTTCATCAGGATCGCCGACGACGGCTACGTCCTTCACTCCGGGATCCGTCCGCAACACTTCTTCCACATCTCCCGGATAGACATTGAATCCGGAAGTGATAATCAGATCCTTGATGCGATCGACGATCTTGAAATAACCGCGTTCATCGCAGGTTGCAAGATCGCCCGTGTGCAGCCAGCCGTTCTGGATGACTCGATCTGTCGCTTCCGGATCGTGCCAGTAGCCCAGCATGACCTGCGGTCCGCGGACATGCAATTCGCCGACTTCGCCGAGCGGCAATTGGCGCTTGCCGGTTTCCCGATCCATGATTCGAGCATCCGTATCGGGCAATGGCAATCCGATTGACCCGGAAACAACCATGCCGTTGATCGGCCCGGCGTGCGTCACCGGACTGGCCTCGGAAAGTCCGTAGCCTTCCACAATCTGTGCTCCGGAAACGGAGTGGAACTCATCCGCAATTTTCTGCGGCAGCGCCGCGCCGCCGGAGATCACGCGCTGCAGTGAACTGAGGTCACGCTTCTTTTGCCGCAGATCTTTGTTCAATGCGGCCAGCATCGCGGGAACGGCCAGAAAGACAGTCGGACGATGCTCTTCAATCAGACGCAATACGGATTGCGATCGAAATCGATGATGCAGAATCAGGGTGGCTCCGAGAGCAAATCCCATCAGCACGGAACTCGACAGACCATAGCTATGGAAGAACGGAAGCACGGCCAAAATCGTTTCTTCCCCGTGATACGAACGCGACCAGTGAGCCAACTGCCACGCCTGCGACAACAGGTTTCGGTGTGACAGCGTTACGGCTTTCGGAGTTCCCGTCGTCCCGCCTGTGGGCAATACAAATGCCGGTGAATCCGGTGACATCGCAGGCGAGTTCAGTTCGCGCGAGGCATGGCTGATCGCGTCGTCAAATTCGAGCACGCGCGTTCGAGGACATGCAGCACTGAAACCAAGACGCTGAAAGCGAACCCATGCATAACCAAGCGTTTCCAGTCGCGACATCCGGCCTGCGAGGGACGACAGAATGACGACTTCCGGGACATGCAGACCGTCACAGACCAAAGGCGACAGCACGTCCAGAGTCACGACGAAGCGACACTCCGTGGCGTCCAGTAATCGCTGAATCTCATCCGCAACCATCAACGGGCTCAGTGAGACAACGACACCACCTGCAAACCAGGTCGCAAACAATGTGATCAGAGTTTCCGGAAGATTCGGAAACAGCACACCGACACGATCGCCGGGCTGCAATCCTTCGCGAACGAAAACCGCCGCCAGCCGTCGGGCTTTTTCCAGCAACTCAGAATACGTCAGGTGTTCGTGGTAATAGCGACATGCCGTCCGCGATGGAAATCGCTCCGCCGCCTGTTCCAGCAACCAGCCCAATGTCTGATTCGGATAGGCCAGATGGGCTGGAACACCGTTTGCGTAATGCGCGAGCCACGGAAATTCGTGGCGCGAGTGTTTGTTCGTCTGCGGATACCAGCCGCCGAGATTCCCCAGCGTTTCCAGCCAGGCCGTCAGCGACAGACTTTGTGGGCGTTCGACAGTTGTCGATCCGTTAATGGCGATCACGAGACACCTCCTGACAGGGTAAGTCACCTGGCAAACAGGATTCGTCGTCGAGATTGAACCTTCTGTGTGAAAAACAGTTCGAGGAAAAAACTTACAGATTCAACCCAGTGTGGAACACTCCCCAAAGTTCCGTCCCCACGACCTTATTGAATTATTCGCCTGCCCCCAGCCAAGGTCAACGAAATACCCGACCGCGTCATGTCTTATTTCGGTTCACCGACAAATTAAGTGCGCGCGTGATGTTGATGGCCAGCATGGTGATGTGAAGGATGTCGGTGTGAATTGTGTGCTTTACCGCGAAGCGATTCGAGAAATTAGCCGGTGGTAAGCAGAGCGCCACCACCGGAAACGTTGAAAAAACGGCCTCAGCACCCTGATAAGGGTGCCAGATTGGCGTTTCTGGCTTCCCTTCAGGAGGCGTGGCACCACGCTTTCTTTACCGATGGCCCGCTTAGTTGTTGGGAATCTGCACTGCAATTATGAGCGAGAATGCCACTTGGGATCCAGTATTAGACTTCCGTTGCACGTCCATGCGTCCTC
>JAYTAK010001120.1:0-6345 GCA_043737515.1 Candidatus Kuenenia sp.
CGAGATCGAAAAGCTCCCCGCCGAGAAACTGGATGATCCGCAGATCCGCCAGGCCCGTGCCACAGCCCATTATCAACTGGGCAATCTGGAAGCCGCCCTTGCAGATCTGGACTTCGTCGTGGGGCAGGCTGCCAGCCTGCGGCCTTCCGTCCTCCAGTATCGCACGCTCACACTCGCCCGCCTCGGACGTGCAGCCGAAGCCAAAGAGTCCCTCGAAAAATACGTCGCCACGGATGCCGGGGCATCCTTTAAGTCATACGTCCAAATCCAGGTCTCGGCATGGTTAGGAGAATTCGAACAGGCTTCGACCGCATTGGAAACTGCCGTGACAGCCTCGATTCAGAACCCCGGCGACCTGTACAACGTCGTGTGTGCCGCCGCCTTGTCATCACAGGCTCTGTCAGCAAAGGATGCCGCTCAATCGCAGAAGTTCGCCGACCGTACCTTCGAACTGCTGGGGCAAATGGTCGCTCAGGGCTACAGCGACGCCGAGCAATTGAAATCCGATCCCGACTTCGCCAGCCTGCATGGGGATCCTCGTTTTATCGAGTTGCTGTCCCAACTGGAACCAACCGCTACGTATGCCGCCCTGTGGCGAGCGGATGTGGAGTTTGAATCGAAACTGTTGACGAGCGTTCCGTTGGATCGGTTGCTCGACGAACTCAAGCCATTCATTGCTCAGGGATATCGTCCGTTCGGAATAGCGGTGGCGGGTGACGTGTGGCGCGCGGCGAGTGACGGCAATGAGAACACCGTTTCTGCGAATCCGACGCTGCCGTCCTCGCCCACCACTCACCACGCGCCACTCATTAGCCATTTGGTCCTTCACCGTCCTGTGATCCCTGACACAGAGAAGGAATCTTTCGCCCGGCGGCAGGCTGCCGCCGCCACGGCTCTGCTGCGTCTCAACGCGGCGGAAAAAGTCTGGCCGCTGTTCCAGGATCAGCCTGATCCACGCCTTCGCAGCTACGTCTTGCATCGCCTGGCCATGTATGGCGTCGATCCGCAATCGTTGATCACGCAACTGAACAATGACCAGGCGAGCGGGGGACGTCAGTCCCCTGATCCTGCGGCAGAACTCAATCCAGGAGTTGACACCCCCGGCTCGCCGACAAGTCTCTCTGTGCCGCTGGCCAACGCAGCCCACGCCTCGCGTCAGCGATCCCTGATCCTTGGGCTCGGCGAATTCCCGTGGCTGAGGCTGCCAGCCTCAGAGAATTCAGGGGAAAACACTGAGGCTGGCAGCCTCAGCCACGAACAGCAGGCCGCAGTCATCGCTGACCTTGCCAAGCGCTATGCGGACGACCCGGATTCGGGCATCCACGGAGCCGCCGAATGGACACTGCGCCAACTGGGAGCCGACGCCGCGATCGCAGAAGTGCGGGCCGCCTACTCCACCGGCACCGCTGTGGGCGACCGCCGCTGGTATCTGACTAAATCGGGCGGCTCTTCTTCCTCTTCTTCCCATTCCTCCTCTACTTCCCCCAGCCTCCCGCCTGCCGCCTCCAGCCTCAGTTTCGCCATCATTCAATCGTCTGAAGAATTCCTGATGGGTTCACCGGTCAGCGAAGCCGAGCGATTCGGCGGCCCCACCGGCAAGAACGAAATCTGTCACCGCCGTCGCATCGGTCGGAAATATGCGATCGGCACGCACGAAATTACGGTGGCACAGTTCCGGACATTTCGCAGCGACCACGAATTCGACCGGACGAAGGCCAGGGAAGAAGATTCTCCAGCCAACATGATCACATGGTACGATGCAGCGGCGTATTGCAATTGGTTGAGCAAAGAGGAAGGGATTCCACCTGAGCAGTGGTGTTATGATCCGGATCAGGCGTTTGCCGAAGGGATGACCCTGTTGCCCGATTATCTGCAGCGGACGGGCTACCGATTACCTTCAGATGCAGAATGGGAATACGCCTGTCGCGTTGGGACGACGACGGCTCGTTACTTCGGCGAAACGGAAACGCTGCTGGGTGAGTATGCCTGGTACACGAAAACATCGGGGGACAAATGGATGCTGCCAGTGGGCACACTGCGACCCAATGGAGCCGGGTTGTTCGACATGCAGGGCAACGTGCTGGAGTGGTGTCAGGACGCTGCCCTGTTCTATGACACGGACCTGGAAGGAATGGGAGACAAGGAGCAAATAGGCAGGCTGAGCGATTCGCAAAGCCGCGTGTTGCGCGGCGGGTCGTTCGACCTTAGCGCAGTGAGTGTGCGTTCGGCGAACCGCAACTTCTTTCGGCCGGATATCCGTAACCTCAACAGCGGCTTCCGTGCGGCGAGGACTTACCGCTGAGCCCCTTTACTGCTTTACCGCTTGATGCTTTTGTGCTTTTCCCCTTACCAGCCCCGCCGCAGGCGGCGAAATTTTTGAAAAACTGACGTCGTTGTTACTCTGTGTCTGGAAATCGCGTCAGTAAATGGTCAGTCACCGTTTAACCGCGTGGGCATCGCCCCGCGCTCATCGCCATGTCACTAACTCGCGTCAGGCAATGGTCAGTCACAGGAAAAATGAAGAAATAGTCGTTATCACAAAAACCTATGATTTGATCCTTTGGTCGTGCAATCACATCGGCAAGTTCCCCCGCAATCACAGGTTCGTTCTCGGCGAACGTCTCGAACGATCGCTGTATGACTTGCTGGAGTTGTTGATTCAGGCGAAATACAGCAAGGAGAATCGAGCCCTGTTGGATGCGGCAAATCTGAAATTGGCTGACTCTACCGGATTCTATGTGCAACTCCCGATTGGTTTTGAAGGAAAAATCGAGTGTGGAAGAATGATCGTTTAACGGCGAGCCGTAGGCGCAGGCGAAATTCTTTGCCGCCTACGCCTCGCCGTTAAACGAATGACGTTCCCGTAAATCACGCACATAGAATCCGGGGTTCACCGACAAATTAAGTGCGCGGCAGACATTGATCGCCATGAATGCGATTCATCCTGAAAGGATTGCAGGAATTAGCCGGTGGTCGCCGACTGGCGCACCACCGGTAAAGAAAGCGTGGTGCCACGCATCCTGAAGGAATGCCAGAAACGCCAATCTGGCACCCTTATCAGGGTGTTGAGGCAATTCTTTCAAGGTATCCGGTGGTGGCGCTCTGCTTACCACCGGCTAATTTCTCGAACCGCTTCGCGGTAAAGCACACAATTCACAACGACATTCTTCACATCACCATGCTGGCCATCGACATCACGCGCGCACTTAATTTGTCGGAGAACCCCTTTACGGAGTATTCAGCCATCATGGTCTGTGCAGGATTCTAGTACCAAACCGGTCCGCCTCGCCAGAGGAATCGTTCATCGACTGGTCTGACTATGCAATAGTCGTCAGCAGGCACCCCATTGATTGATCCGCGATTTTGCGATTCATTTTCCTGCCCCTTATATTCCTGCCGTTTCTTGTGCGGTAGCGGGATCAAAGATCAATTGGCAGGAAAATGAAGGGCAGGAAGATGCAGGAGGACAGTGAACAGCGGCGAAAGCCGTCAGCCTGTTGTGAGATGTGCAGCGTCCGTCGTGATGCACGCCGATATCCCCAGCGCGGCTTCGCTTCGCTCAGCCGCAAGCAAATGCGATTTGTGTTTTACCACGGAGGACACGGAGTGCCAGAGGCTCGATGAACGGGCAATAAGATTGAATTCCTGATTTCCTGCAGACCGTATTCTCACTAAGGTTGCCTCCGTGATCTCCGTGCCCTCCGTGGTTAAAAATGCGATTTGTGTTTTGCCTTTGGATCTTCCTGCCCCAACATTCGTTCCGCGACCAAATTACTTCGTGCCACGCGAAGATTCTGATCGTTAGTAGTACGAAGGCTCCGAACTTTGTCATGTTGCTCCTGCCTTCAGTCATTCCCAGCGAAAAACGCGGATGGCAACAACGAACGTCATCGCTCCCCAGAGCGTGATCAAGCCCAGCTCGGGCAGAATCTGAAGCACGCTGGCTCCTTCCTGCATCACATGTCGGAGCGCTCCGATCAGCGGAGTCAGCGGCAACAGTTCAATCAGCGGCTGAGCGAACTCGGGAAACCGTTTCGCCGAAAAGAATATCCCTGAACCGATCCACATCGGCACCATCGCGAGATTCATCAGCCCGGAGACTGCTTCCAGCGTCTTCGCGCGGCTGGCGATCAGCAGGCCGATTCCGGCGAACTCAAACGCTCCCAGCGCGACCAGCAGGATCACGCTGAAATAGCTGCCGTGATTCACGACGCCAAACACGTATCGCGAAACCAGCAGCACGATAATGATTTCCGGAATCATGAACACCATGCGGCTGAACATCATCGCGGCCACGAAATGGGACTTCTTCATCGGCGTCCCGAGAAACCGTTTGAGCACCTGACGAATTCTCATATCGACAATTGCAAAGCCGACTCCCCAGACGCCGCCGCCCATCAGGCCCATGCCGATCAGGCCCGGCACCAGAAAATCGATGTAGCGGCTGCCGGGTTCCGTCACCGCGAGATCCGTTGTGGCCACAGGATCCTGTCGTCCGGCGGCGCGCTGCAGCACATCGTTGACCGCGTCGCGCGCGTACACGCTGCCGGGTCGAGTGGGATCGAACACAAATCGATATCCGGAAACTCCGTCCGTTGACGTCGCCACCACAATCAGTTCACTCTGACCGGCCCGAAGCTGCTGCCCACATTCCGCTTCGGAGCCCGTCGATACTATCAACTTGCGACTTTCGCCCAAAGCGGCTTTCAATGCTTCCGAACCCGGCCCGTCCTGAATCACAATGGAAATCGCTTCCATCGGCTCACTGCGAAACGCCAGGCCCAGAGCAATCATCATCACCAGCGGGAACACATAGGACCAGAATACCGCTTCCGGCTGACGAATAAACTCCCGGAACCGCGCGAGGAACAGTTGGGTCACCGGATGCATTTTCCATGATGCACTCATCGGACGTCTCCTGTGGCGTCGTCGTTCAGGCCATGTCCCGCGAAGTGTACAAAAACGTCTTCCAGAGTCGCCTGCCGCGTTGTCAGCGACGTCAGCCGCAGCCCGCGTTCATTGATCAAAGTGAGCAGGGCAGGGATGGCCATGTGCGGTTCACGAACCGACAAGCATCGATGTTCACTTTCCACTCGCGCTGAAATCACGCCTGGCAGATTCGCACCAAAATCTTCCGGCAGCGATGTGGTCGCATCTCCGCTCACGGCGAACACCACGACATGCTCGGCACCAAGATCGGCGATCAGTTGCTGAGGCGAATCGATGGCCAGGATCTTTCCCCGATCAAAAATCGCCACGCGGTCGCAGAGTCGTTCGGCTTCGTCCATATAATGCGTTGTCAGCAGCACGGTCCCGCCGCCTTCGCGAAACTCGGCGATGATCCGCCACAGGTCGCGCCGCGATTGAGGGTCCAGCCCGGTGGTCGGTTCGTCCAGAAACAGGAGCTTCGGATTTCCCACCAGAGCCGTAGCCACGGCGACTCGCTGCCGCTGGCCTCCCGACAGCGCTTTGATCCGCGCGTGGGCTTTCTCCTGCAGCGACACTTTGGCGATGACTTCGGATGGTTCCATGCCCGATCGATAAAAGCTGCGAAACAGTGTCAACGTTTCGAGGACGGTGAGTTTTTCCGACAGCCGCGTTTCCTGGAGCGAGATACCGATCTCCTGTCGAATCTGGTCTCCCTGAGTCGCCCAGCGCTTCCCCAGCACAAACGCATCGCCGCTGGTCGCCTGCAGCAGCCCTTCGCAGATTTCGATCGTCGTGGTCTTGCCCGCACCATTCGGCCCGAGCACACCGAAGCATGTGCCCTGTTCCACCTGCAAATCAATCCCCCGCACCGCCTCCACCGGCGGCTTCCCCGGCCATGTCTTTGTCAACTGACGGCATTCAATCGCGTAAGTCATGCAGTACCAATCTCTTCACATCCCAGTCGCCGGACGTACCCGTAGCCGAATGCTTCCGTAGTCGGGTTTGTCAGAATTCGGACCGCCGTGCAATCCCGCAACCACCAGCTCGCGCTAATGCGTATTTGAGGTGCGCAGTCGGGCGGCGTCAATTCATCGGAGTCCTGCTGTGGAACTCCAGCTCACACAATGAATACGGCGGAGTTTCATGACCGGCGCGAACGATCGTGTCAAGGTGCCTACCAACCAGCACTCCTTGCTCTCGTCACCACCATTGCCTGCTTTCCAGATTATTCTGCCTCAACGTTCTGACGTGCCGCACGGGGTGGAGTCGCGTTCGATTGTTAAAGTAGGTCCTTTCTGCCGGAAAGGACTTTCGCCGTAAGGCGAACCGCCATGGGTCGCACATCCGCTCCACGTCGCCGCGTGGCCGTCCTTTCGACCCCGACTTGTCGCTGGTCGCGGCGTGGCCGCGAAGTCC
>JAYTAK010001121.1:0-2772 GCA_043737515.1 Candidatus Kuenenia sp.
TGATACGACGGTGGCCGCACAAATGGCACGACTCGCTACGCGTTTCGCGATGGTGCGGGGGCGGAACCACGAGCGCGACGAACGCCGCAAGAATCAAGCTGATGACGAGCCATTCATTCTTTGAGATTGGAGAGAATCGCATTCTTCACCCTCGTCCGGCCTGCACAAAGACTGTCTGGTCGGCTCTCCCGAACCTTCAAATCGCACTTGCCGCTGTGACTATAATGCGCCGTGAACCATCGCGAGTCGGGATTTCCACCCGGTGAACCTTACGTGAACTGTCAACATGCTGCAGAACAACAATCACGTGAGAGAATTGCTGTACGTGCCCCCATGTTCGTCCAAGGTTTGATGCACCGCAACTTGTACCGACGAGAACCGTGAACGGTTCCACGGAGTCCTGATGTTCCATGAACTTCACTTGATTGACGTATGAGTCGTCGGGCGTGTTGTCCATTTGAGCCCGCCGGATTGGCAAGTACGAGACGCGAGTGACATCTTTTGCCGATTCTGCATCGATTTCGATGGTCACATCAAACGATCCGTCGCACACTTTCACGAATGCAAACTCTTAAGCCGCGAATCCGGCAAGCAACAAAATGATAAGAATGGCGAAAATACGTTTCATCGGTGGGTTCCGGATCGCGACAAACACAGACGGCGTGCCTTCGACATTATTCAGTTTTGAACCTGAAGCCATTTTACCGGCACATCACAGAGTGAGAGACTTCGAAGGCCGTTTCGAAGTGAGTTTGCAAGAAATGTTATGAATTGCTCGATGTCATCGCACAGCCACTGCAGCTTGCCATCCACCACGCGACAGAGTTGGACCGTACTGTGGCCTGACCAGGACAAAATGGATACGCTCAAAGATCGGTTCGGTACTTCACGTGCGAATTCCGGCGACGATGAATCGAGTTGGGCCAAGACGGATTTTATATGTTCGGCGAGTTCATGCGCTCCATGGTCGTCGAGTTCATGCGTGGTTGCGGTGATTTCACATTCGATTTCATTGTTCGGACGCAGTTGAAAGTCAACGCCATCAAACGCAAGAGTCGCACCAGTCGCGAATTGTTCCATGGCATAATGATATGCGTCAGCCTGACAAAAAGGGCACTGGCTGAATCTTCTGTTACGAGTGCTGATTGCTTCAGCCAGCGTCACCAGTGGGAGGTAAAGATACGAGATATTGAATCACCTCGTCGGCAAACTCCGAAATGCGATCGAGCACTTGTGGTCCCGAACGCGGCGCGTTCATCGGTATACTTGCGATTCTTGTGCAGTTCGCGGCATTGTCCAGCACTTCTGCAATGAGGGTTGCATTCGGGCGATCATACCAACAAGTGAGAAAAAAGTTGCCGCGTGAATAGTCCAGCGCAAATGAACCCTTGATTGGCAGCATTGATTTACTGACGAATACAAATCCGGCCTCCGCAATCGCCGTAGCAATCGCGGACTGCACACGTTTGATCAGTGTGCCCAGATGTTTAATTGGGTTCGGGTCACCGTTGCCGCTGTGTACTGCGGCATGATCCTTTCGGCACGATCGACAGCGGACCGCCGTCGCGTACAGCGAACCCTTTGCGACTTCGTAATACCACTGTTGTTGCTGAGCTGTCCAGATTTCATTCTTGCCGCAGCCTATACATGCGAACGGCTTGTCGATGTAAAAGAGAACCGGGGCAGCATAGGAATTATTTGGGACTTGCTGTGAAAGATCTGCAATCACTGCGCCTTCGGGTAACGCGAACTTTGTCGCATCGCGTTTCGATGCCCGTCGGGAATCGATCCTGATTCTTCTACTCTTCCCGCTCAAACGACACCTCTCTGTCCGAAGGTCACACGAGTTGTGAACCGATTCCAGACAAGACGAGCATGATCCGTCGATCGACGCGACCAACTTGCCATCTGAGAAACCGACGACGACAACCTTTTTGATCTTTAGCTGCTCAAAGATCGGGACGAGTGAATAGAGAAACATAAACGACGTGTCCGCAACTTCGATTCACGGTCACAGAGAATCTCAGCTTCATGGCCGTCCCAATGTCACGATGCAAGCACGGCAGTATGAATGTGTAGCGATCTCCAGTCGGAGAATAGGCAGCATCGTGCGTAACTTCTACCGAGTCAGCACGTTTGAGAAAGGCAGAGATGGATGCGACATCAGTTCCGATGAGTTGCCGACCGAATGCCAACTGCAGCAGAGATTTGGCCGACGAATCGACCTCTTCCATTTTGATCTCAGATTTGTATTCCACGACGCCATTCTGATCACCGTCGGTATGATTACACTTTGGGCGCAACAGTCCCTGCAACCATGGACCGCATAGAAGTACGAGCAAGGCGCAGACAAGGAAACCGAGCAAAAATCGCCTTCGGCTTCTGGGACGACGGTCAGTTATCATGGCTCCCCTTCGTCTGGCTGGGAGGATTTCTGTTGTTTGAATTGTTCTGCGAATTTTGGTTCATCGACAAAACAAGTGCGCGCGTGATGTCGACGGCCAGCATGGTGATGTGAAGGATGTCGTTTTGAATTGTGTGCTTTACCGGGAAGCGGTTCGAGAAATTAGCCGGTGGTAAGCAAAGCGCCACCACCGGATACGTTGGAAAAATTGCCTCAGCACCCTGATCTGGGTGCCAGACTGGCGTTTCTGGCATCCTTTCAGGATGCGTAGCACCACGCTTTCTTTACCGGTGGTGCGCCTGTCGGCGACCACCGGCTAATCTCTGCAATCCTTTCAGGATGAATCGCATTCATGGCGATCAATGTGT
>JAYTAK010001122.1:0-6331 GCA_043737515.1 Candidatus Kuenenia sp.
CCCAAACAGCCGCAGGGCCCAATCCCCGGTTGTGTTACGCGCGAACCGGGGCTAGCGCCCTGCGGCTGATCGTGATAAATCTTCTCATAAAAACAATCCTCTCAACGATTGCTGAGCGGACAAGTCAGACCATTTTGACAGTTGCTTTTGAAAAACACACGCCGACAGCGTACAACTCGTCAATTCGACTGTCCCGGGTTGAAAAAAATGTCTGGAACTCTCCGGCATCAGGATTTGGCGAAGCACTCAGAACTTGAAAGGCACAAGGTGTCTGCGATGGATGATAAGTCAAAGGCGGCACAGAACAAAGAATCGAAGTCCGAAGACGCGGCGAAGAAGAACGATCCCGAAAAGAAACCGCTGAAGGTCGCCACCTTTGGCGGCGGATGCTTCTGGTGTACCGAAGCCGTGTTCCTGAAACTCAGGGGCGTCGAAAAAGTCGTCAGCGGCTACACCGGAGGCAAGACTAAGAATCCGACGTATGAACAAGTCTGCGAAGGAACCACAGGGCACGCCGAAGTCATCCGCATCGAATACAACCCGGACGAGATCAAATTCGAACAACTGCTCGACGTCTTCTTCCACACGCACGACCCCACGACAAAGAATCGTCAGGGTGCGGACGTGGGGACTCAGTATCGATCGTCGGTTTTCTTTCACGATGAAGAACAGAAAGAGGCCACAGAGAAAGTCATCGCGGAACTCGACAAGTCAGGCGACTTCGACGCTCCGATCGTGACGACACTGGAAGAAATGAAAGTCTTTTATCCTGCCGAAGACTATCACCAGGACTACTTCGCTCTAAACCCCCGCAACCCTTACTGCCAGGCCGTGGTCGGGCCAAAGGTGAGCAAGTTCATGAAGCGGTACAAAGACATGGCGAAGAAGGACGAATGATCGAGGATTCATCCGGACGATTTAAGAATGCCGGCGTTGCCTGAGGGGGATCAACACGAGAAGCAGCAGCCAGCGGGAATTCCGTGCGACCTGATAATCGTGGTGAATTGCGATTCACATTGCAATTGGCTGAAGTTTGAGGTAGGCGCGATGTGTTGCGCGAGTTGCGATCGTCGAAGGAAGGGTTTCGGCGATTGACGGTCACCGAGCCACGCCATTTTCCGATACCTTCGGTCCTCTGCTTACTTGCTCACGCGCTTCAGGGACTACATAATGGCTGTCCTGACATTCGCTCCAAACCATTCCGTACCCACGAGTCGCGGCCTTTTGATGCCCAATTATTTCGTCCATACACTGTTGCGAGCCCGCGACTGGCAACCTCGGCCACAGTTTGATGAAGTCTGTCAATGGTGGCGTGATGGCGGACTTGGTGTGTGTGCGCTGGTCGGAATGGGAGGAGCTGGCAAGACGGCTGTGGCTGAGCGTTTTCTGAATGAGCTGCTCGACGACACAGCCGCGACGCATCAGCAATTGGTGGCACCTGAATCGGTCTTCGTCTTCTCCTTCTACGACGATGATAAGCCGGAGAATTTTTTCCACTACCTGCAATGCTGGCTCGAAGGGACGTCTACGCCCGACAAAGGAAAGTCCGCGACTCAATTGATGTTCGACATCCAGAAGCATCGGGGGCTGATGATTCTGGACGGCCTTGAAAAAGTTCAGGAGAGCGGAACACGAGGCGGCTTCGGCAAGCTCACCAGTCCAAGTCTCCGCGAACTCTTGAATCACATCGCCAGCGGATCGGCGCGTAAGGTGAGCGTTCTCGTGACGAGCCGCTTTCCTCTAACTGACCTCCGGGACAGCCAACCGCGTTTCTTTCAGACGATTCCGGTCGATCAGATCGAAGCCGCCGCCGGAATCTCCCTACTGCGCGAGCGTGGCGTTCGCGGCACCGACCTGCAACTCGCGCAGATCGTTGAGCACTGTGGTCGGCATGCGTTGACCGTTGATCTGGCGGGTGGCTACATCAAAGAGTACGGCCACGGCGACCCCGCTACACCGCTAAACCTGGGCACTGCCGAAGAGCTGCAAGCGGAAGCGGAGCAGGAACCTGATGACAGCAAGCGGGCCGTGCTGATTCAAAGTCGCCGTTTCGCCCGCATCGCCCAACGTTATCGCGAAGCGATGATCAATACCGACGAAGCGGCGCTCGCGCTGCTGGAGCGAATCTGTCTGTTCCGCCTGGGTGTCGATTGCGAAACCCTCGCCGCCATCTTCACCGGTGCCGCTGCCGAAACAATTTCCGGCAAAGCACTTGCCAGCCTAGACATCGAACAGGTGCAGAAGAAACTCGACTGGCTTGCCCATATACGGATAGTGGAACCCAATCAATTGGCAATCTCAGATGTGCAACCTCGGATTCGGTACACCATTCATCCGGCCGTTCGCGATGGATTCCATGGGGGAATAAGTCGCGATTCCGCGCATGCGAGCCACGAAGCCATCCTCCAGCGGCTTGAGGTCTCCTTGGGTCCTCACAGAGAGAATCCGTCTGACTTGGCATCGCTCGACGTACTGGAAGAGACGATTTATCACTCGATTTCCGTCGGACGTACGCAAGATGCGTACAATATTTATAGATTTCAACTTGGTGGCGGACGAAACTTGGCATGGCGCTTGGGTAACTTCGAACGCGGTGAGCGAATCTGTCGAATGCTCGCGGAATCGCCCAGCGATGAGTCCCGGTTGTCCGAGTTTCAACACGCAGAACTACTGACTGAGTGGGCCGACTACCTGCAGAATCTTGGCAAGCTTGCGGCAGCCTTGGATGTGTTTCAACAGGCGTTGGAGTCGTGTGTACAATCTAGACTTCACAACCGCGAGATAGTTCTCTCTTACCTAAATCTCGCTATTCTTGAGAACCTGAGGGGTCGACCAAAGAGAAGTAGCGACGCCGTCGCTACCGCGTCCGGTTATCTGAACGATGATATAAGTCCAGAAGTACAAATTCATACGCATCACTGTCGAGGCTATTGCTACTTCCTAAGGGGAATGGTTGACAACGCACTTATTGAGTTCCAGTCTGCGGATCACCATAAAACAAATTCATGGTTCTTCGGAGACCTGGACATTTGGCAACCACTCGTTTTTCGGGAACTTGGACGAGCAAATGCGGCGCGCCATATTACAGCCATACGACTAGATCAGCAACGATCAAAACGCGGCGAGCAGTCGTTCGTTGCCACAAAACACAATCTGCTATTAAGTGAAATGACGTGGCCCCACGATGAGCAACAGGCTCGCGAGTTGATCTCAAACGCGGATAATTGGGCTGCGGCTCGCAACGCGAAAGAAATCATTTGTGCGTCTAGTGTGGTCGCGGCAAGGATTGAACTCTCAACCACCGGGCACCGACAGTCCGAATTCAAAGGCAGACTCAATGCTGCCGAATTGGCGATCACCCGGGGGCTGCAGATTGGCTGCTACTGCGGCTATGGCTTATACCACATCGATCTGCTGCTTGAACGGGCACGACTACATCTTCTGCGAGGCGACGCGGACGCTGGGTTGGCCGACATCGTAGTAGCCCTCGACACTGGTGTCCCGGCTAACGAGGAAACCGGCCAAGTGGAACTGCTCGCAGCCAACCACCCAGAATGCGGCTACGCTTGGGCAATTCCAGTTGGCCTGCAACTCCGAGCCGAAGCACTACTGCTTCAGGCAGCACAGCGGCTCGGTACCGGTACGATTACGACGACCGAAATGGTCCAACAGACTGACGAATCCCTCAAAAAACTTTGGCAGGTCGATCAAGAACTGAGCCACGCCGTTCGTGAGAAGAATTCTCACCAGTGTACTCATGCCACTATTGAGAGCATGGTCAGTGGCCGAAGGGAAATGGCGTTGGCTGCTCTCCAGAAAATTCCC
The DNA here is from genome assembly GCA_043737515.1 of Candidatus Kuenenia sp. Lineage (GTDB taxonomy): Bacteria > Planctomycetota > Planctomycetia > Planctomycetales > Planctomycetaceae > SXXK01. The sequence continues at coordinate 3,826 of JAYTAK010001122.1, forward strand.
ACGCAGACCGACTCGGAGTTGAAGAAGAAGGTTGATTCATTTCTCGCGTTTCTGAGCCGAAGCATCAATGGCCACAACGTTTCAGACCGCCGGCCAAAGTTCCACAAATCTCTCTCCGATTTGCAGTTGGCGGCGGATCAGATCCAACCATGGACATCAAACCACGATGCGACGACCACGCAAATCGTTCGGCAACAGATCGATGAGGCCGAACAACTCCTGAATCAGGCACTTGAACTCTGGCAACCGCTGCACGATCCTGAGCCTGAGCGGGACGATCAGAACTTCAAACTCGACGGCAAGGAATACAATTACCGAGCCTCTGAGACCTGGCGGATTATGAGGGAACTTGAGGAAGGCACTCTGTCGCGACATTTCAGTCCTTCGATTCATGCGGACGAACAACCAGCCGCGAACATATCTGCTATCACCGAACCCGGACAGAAAGAGTTATCCATGTCATTTCATGTGTTTCTAAGTCACAACAGCAAAGACAAACCAGACGTCAAACGGCTTGGCGAAGCACTCAAGATACGTAACCTGACAGTCTGGCTCGACGAATGGGAGCTGCGCCCCGGTTTGTCGTGGCAGGATGCACTTGAGGACATTATCTCGAACTGCAAATCTGCCGCTGTCTGCGTTGGTGACAACGGAATTGGGCCGTGGGAAGATCCGGAAATGAAGGCGCTCCTGCGTCGATTTGTCGCGGAGAAAAAGACAGGCAACATCCTTCCAATCATACCCGTCCTGCTGCCAGGTGCGCCAGACGATGTGAAGTTGCCATTGTTTCTCGAAGGGTTTACGTGGGTTGATCTTCGCGAGGGATTGAAGAAAGACGGACTGGATCGATTGGAATGGGGAATCACCGGCGTTAGACCAAACCCCTGACCGACCCGTCACAACAAGCCACGCCGAAGCGTGGCGGGTCTGGATCATCGGCGAACATTGTTCGCGAGTCGGATGTCGCTCGACAAACCCAGCTCGTAATGGATTTGCAAAGAGCCATCGGACAAAACTTGAGTATTGCCGAGACGATTATCGGCTCATGCCGACAAGCCGAAGGATTGAAGTTCTGTCCAGATTACAACACGGAATTGCTACTTGCTGGCCTCGTTGATGCTCAGAAACACATCGAAGCAGCGGAGAAAAATCACGTCGTTGTTCACGGCACCAGTCTTGAGGCTCGGCGACATGCTGCGGGTATTGCAGCAGCATTGCTCGGGCAATTCATCGAGCCTGGAAAATCACTGCACCGACTGATCCTGAATGTCTTGAAAGATATCCTGGATAGCGACGAAAACGCGCCGACGACTGACATCACAGCGAAGTATGAATGCGACCTCTATGCTGCAAGCCTGGAAAGTGCGAATGAAGTCATTCATGTTCTGCAGCGTCACGAAGCTGGACGGAATGGCTGAAATGAGGCGGTTTTAGGGTGGGGCTTGAACTGTTTTCGAACTCTGCGGGGACTGGCTGGTCGCAGTCGTGAAGGAAGGCCTGAACGTCGTTCGGAAAGCGTTTTGTCTCCTGCTCATGTCCTGCCAGGAAACGATTGATCCATGACTGCTTGACGCTCAGCGTTCGCCAGGGATTTCGAAGCCCGTGAAGAAATTCTTCAAACGTCATCTGCTGCGGGACGAGTGCGGTGTTGGCATAACCAAGTAGTTCGCGAATTCCCGACGATGCTGTTTCGTGGTCCGACCGCTGGAAATATGCGCCGTACCACTGATAGAGAGTGTGGGTAACACTCATGGGAGACTCCGTCCGGGGAATAATGTGCCGTATCCTGCGGCGAATGTTCGGAAACTGCGACGCTGTTGTCAACGCACAGATGATTCGTGCTCAATGCAGAAGGCGCTATTTCTTCTCAATCCGATACAGATGCGTATCCGTGCGAAGGAAAATCGTGTTATCCACGAACGCGGAAGTTGCCAGAGTGCGGCCTTCCAGTTTGTTAACGGCCAGCGATTCGAATTTCTTGTCGGGGGCGATGACGGTGGTTGTGCCTTCTTCGTCCAGCAGATAGATGCGACCGTCGGCGAATGTCGGTGATGCTGAAAAATTACCGCCAATGCGTTCCTGCCAGTGCTGTTCACCCGTGACAGCATCCAGACATGTGGCGATGCCGTTATCGCTGACCAGATACAGCTCATCCCCAACCATCAGCGGCGAGGGATTCAGCGGAGCGGCTTTTTTCATGTTCCATCCAAGATGCGATTCCGTGACGTCACCCGCTCCATCGATCCGCACGGCATAGAACTCCGGCCGATCATAGCCGGAACTGATAAACACCAGCCCCTTCCCCACGACCGGGCGGAGCACGTTCGAGTATCCGTCAAAGCGGAACCACCAGTATTCATCGCCGGTCCGAGGGTTGTAGGCCACGATGCTGTCAGCGCCGGTACTCAGAAGCTGCGTCGTACCATTGACATCGATCAGCAATGGCGTCGTGTAGGCCATAGGCACGTTGGATTTGCCTGACAGTCGATCCGCGCCGATGTGTTCG
>JAYTAK010001123.1:0-2766 GCA_043737515.1 Candidatus Kuenenia sp.
ACCTGATTTCAGAGGTAGAACTTGATAATGAAGTGAAAACGATCCGCAACTTTCTGAACGAGAACTTACAGTCAGTGAGCAACTATAACTCGTCGATGCTGATGATCCCTCCGAAAGCTGCGACACTGGGAGCGCTCGCCGGCGTGGCCATGGAACACCCTGACGCAGTCTCATGGAAAGACGATGCGAAGTACGTCCGCGACCTTGCCAAACAGATGAACTCCGACACCCTGCGGTCTGGCCCCAAAGATCAGAAGCGAGTGCTGGAACTCTATGAAGCAATGTCGGATACTCTGAACCGGTCGCGCCCGGCGGACCTGGCAGAACCGCCGGAATCGGACGGCTTTGCGGAGGTGGCCGAAATGCGGTTATTGATGCATCGCATGGACGAAGCGGAAAAACGCATGAAGACCGAAGCTGGGACCGACACCGCTCTGACATCCCGCAAAGATATGGTTGCCCACGAAGCGGCTCTGATGGCGACTTTCGCAAAAATTGTCACACTGCCGGGTTATGGTTACGAAGATGACCCTAAGTTCAAAGGCTACGCCAACGAGGTTGTCAAGTCAGCACTCTCGATCAAGGAGGCAGCAGAAAGCAACGATTTCGCCACCTACGAACTGTCGCTTACAAAAGTATCGACGACATGCAGTAACTGTCATTCCGATTACAAGAATAACTAGGTGTTGAAGGGAAGACCGGGATTTTCGAGGCTCCCGGACTTCTTCTACAACATTTGCACCCGGAGATGTCTGTGAAATTCATACGATTCGTTTCGCACATTTTTTTATGTCTGCTGATGACCACGCTGAGTTCCAACGCTGACATCATCGTGATGAAATCCGGTCAGCGCGTCGAAGGGGAAGTGCTGAAAGTCCAGAAGGACACCGTGTTCGTGGATGTCGGTGTGGACGTGATTCGGATTCCGGTCTCGCAGATTCAGGAACGCATCAGCCAGGAACCTGCGAAAGAGGTTGCAAAAACGACTGACAGTGGCGTCTTCATGACAGCCGATCTGCCGGAACGCACCGTGAAGGAACTCGTCTCAAAGTTCGGCGAAGGCGTCGTGTTGATCGAGACTCCAGATGGTCTTGGTTCCGGGTTCATCATCAACGATCGTGGCTACTGCGTCACCAACTATCATGTCGTTGAAACGCAGACCCGAGTCGCGGTGACCATTTTTCATCGCAGTGAAAATGGTGACTTTGAACGACGCTCCGTGCGAGACGTCAAAATTCTTGCGCTGAACCCGCACTTCGATTTTGCATTGCTGGAAATTCCGCCACAGGAGAACTTGAAGTTCCAGCCTGTTTATATTGCTGAGGACGACAGCCATCGCGAAGGCGATTCCGTGTTCGCGATTGGTAGTCCGCTGGGACTGGAACGATCGGTCTCAGAAGGCATCGTCAGTACGCGCAACCGCAACATGAACGGTATCGTCTACATTCAGACGACGGCTCAGATCAATCCCGGCAACAGTGGCGGGCCGTTGTTCAATGACAAGGGGCAGGTTGTCGGTGTCATCAATATGAAGCTCAGTTTTGGCGAAGGATTGGGATTCGCGATCCCGGTTTCCTACCTGAAACACTTCCTCCGCAATCGCGATGCATTTGCGTTCGATCGTAACAATCCCAACACCGGCTATCATTATCTTGAACCGCCCCGCCGCACGAACGCAAAACAGCCGTACGAAGTTGCTCCCAAAAAAACTGAGCCATAAAACCAGCACCGTCGGCGAGCGAGGTGTTGATTTAACGTGGTAAAGGCTTTCAGCTTGTCATTGCTGTTCAGAAAACCTGGAGTTTTCTTCAATCAATGCCACATAGCGCGCCGCTCACGATGAATCTTGAACGAATCTTTCGAGATTTCTACAGCTGTCCGACTTTCCTGCCACTGAATGCTGAACAGCTTTCGCAGATTCCCGCGCTTCTGTCTTTGACGCAACCGGATTGACGAGCCTGCGTTCCACGAAGAACCAGAATCTTCGTCACAACTGTTTTCTCAGAACCATTCGTTTTCGCCGATACGATTGGAGGGCTTTATTCTGTTGCGTACACCTGAGTGACAGATTTGCCTTAGGGTGAGGTTCAAATTCTGGAGGGCGCTTGATATGTCTCAGCATCATAAACTCGTCTACGGCAGTCTGTTTGCATTCGTTGCGGCAACTCACATTGGCTGTGCGGGAAGCGGCCTGAAGAATATGTTCACGAGAAATGAAACAGACGGGTATCATTCGCTCGACGAACTGGAAACCGAAGAACAGTCAGTCGCCGAAACCGAAGTCTCCGGAGACGAGGTTGAGAAACCATCCATAGCGACTCGACTCGCGTCCTGGCGTCCGTTCGGCAAGACTGAGCCGACGGAGGAAGAGACCTCCGCAGCCATTGACGCACGTACTTCGGATGGGGACTCGGAAGACACTGGCAAGAACCCACGATTTCTGGGTCGGGCGTTTACAAAGCGAGAATCGGTCGAACCGGATCCATTCCTGAGCGAAGAGCCAAAACTTGCCGACGGTACTGCGTCTTCTTCATTCAAGGCGGAGTCGGGTAAGGATGTTGCAAGAATCGACGATCAGTTGCAGAAGTCGGAAGATGAATTCGCATTTGAAGTCGGTCCGAAGCCGAAATCCGCCAAAGACGCAATCGCTGGCAGCCGGAAAGGCCGGCACCAATCAGAATCGACAGACATCGACACCGACGCAGTCGCGCTGGGGGCATCGCGGAAAGGCGATTCAAGCGACAGCAACAGCGACGAAGAAGATGA
>JAYTAK010001124.1:0-6321 GCA_043737515.1 Candidatus Kuenenia sp.
ACGGTTTCTCAGGAAGTCACCGTACAACAAGAACACGCGTCAGAAAATGCTGAAGTTGTTTGACGGCGTGTTGATCGGTCCTGACCAGCAAGCAACCGCGATTGTGCTGCAACTTTTGTCCGCCGGAGATTCTCCGGTCTCGCGCGGCGAAACGGTCGCGGCGATTCGCGAAACGGCGGCGGCCATTATTCCAGGTGCGGCCGTGGCGGGTGAAGCCGTGCAGATTCAGGACATGTTTAATCTGGTCGAACGCGATGGCAATATCTTATACATCGCGTCGCTGGGTGTGTTGTCGATCATGCTGCTGGTGATCTTCAGGAATCTCCGCTGGGTACTGGCGTCGGTCGGGATTGTGATTGCTTCGGTCACCTGCACCAGAGCAGCGCTGGTCATCGCAGGGGCGCAGTTGAGCATGGTGAGTTCCATGCTCAATTCTCTGGTGACCGTCATTTCGATCGGCACCACCACGCATATCATCGTGTATTACCGTGAACTGCGATCCGAACTGGATCAGCACGCGGCCACGGTGCGCATGCTCCAGGAATTATGGCATCCTGTCCTGTGGACAGTGATCACGATCGCCGTCGGTTTTGCGGCGCTGCTTGTTTCGGACATCGTTCCGGTGCGCAGCTTTGCCATTATGATGACGCTGGGCACACTCATGGTGCTGGTGTTCTCGCTGGCTGTGCTGCCTGCGACGTTCGCGTCCGGGAAGCATGTGCCGATTCCTGGCCGCGTCCGTCTGGAAGATACGCTCGACCGGCTGCTCGACAGGATGGCGCACATGATTGATCGCCATCCCGTCGGAACCACGATCTGGTGCCTGGTGCTGACGGCCGTGACAGCTCCAGGGCTGTTCTTCATGCAGGTCGAAACCGATTTCAGCAAGAACTTTCGCGAATCATCTCCGATCGTGCAGTCGCTGAAATTCATCGAGACAAATCTGGGGCCGGCGGGGTCCTGGGACGTGTCGTTCGATGTGCCCGAGCCGATCACGGCTGAGTTTCTGGACAGCACCCGCGAACTCACGGATCGGTTGCTGGAACTTTCCGCAGAAGGAATTGAACTGGATGTGTTGTCGCTCAACGATGGCATCGATATTCCGCCGCGACTGGGTAATGCTGCCAAACGACTGAACACGTTCACGAACAAGCAGCCCGATCTCGTTCAGGGATTTTACAACCCGGATCGGCATCGGATGAGAATCGTGCTGCGTTCAGCGGAACAGCAGCCGACACAGGTCAAGCTGGCTCAGATTCAGCGTGTCCGCGATGTCATCGCCAATCATTTCGACAAGCTGCATGCGATCGCCACCGAACGCGCTCACGCGGCGCTGACGGCGAGTGGCGAAGAAGGTTCTGCCACCCACTTAACGCCGCCGAAACAGTCGGCAACGGCGTCCGGGTTATTCGTGCTGATGGCGCACATTATCGACAGTCTGCTGACGGACCAGATCCGCAGCTTTATGTGGGCATCTTTTGGCACGGTGGTGTGCATGTGGATCGCGTTTCGCAGCCTGCGAATCGGGCTGATTTCCCTGGTGCCCAACGTGTTCCCGATCGCCCTGGTGACCGGATCGCTGGGACTGCTGAATGTGCCCGTGAATATCGGCACGGCGATGATTGCGAGCGTCGCGATGGGATTTACGTGTTCAGTCCACTACTTCGAGGTGTTTCAGAATGCACTGCCGAAAGTCGGATTGACGCGGGCCTTGCAGATCGCCCAGTCCGGCGTCGGCAAAGCTGTGGTGCTGGCGCATATCGCACTGGTAGCGGGATTTATGGTACTCACGGTGTCGGAATTCATTCCGCTGGTTTATTTCGGTGCCCTGCTGAGTCTGTCGATGATCGGTGGCCTCATCAGCGACCTTGTTCTTCTGCCACTGCTGCTGCGCTGGACCACCAAAGACCCGACTCAGCCCGGTAAGATTGTCCGCAATGAAACAATTCCCAACGAGTGCGAGGTCAATGCCTGATTCCGGGGCTTCCTTCGCTCCGCTCAGTCCAGCCCCGGCCACCCGATCCAAATCCTGAGCGCTGATAAAGCACTGGTTCAACTTCCACGACTCATTGAGCGGGTTGTTCCACCAGCCAGGTGCAGGCATTTTTCAGCAACTGGCGGAACGCGGGTTGCTCGAAGTCGCCGACATGACCCAGTGACGTATAAAACGTCTTGCCGCCGTCCTGACGTCGATTGAGCCATGCGACTGGTTCAGCAGCGGCGTCAAGAATCGAACCGATCAGTAACGGCGTTGCCATCGGCTGCAGGGGGCTGACTTTGTACAGCGAGCCCTTCCCTTGCAGGTTCGCCATGTCGATGCTCGCCAAAATGGGATGCTCCGCAGCATCGCTGGCGACAGTGATCGTGGTCTCAGGGCCTTCTCCGTGATGATTCGTGTAGCTTCCGCCAATCACATCGCGATCAAATTCCGTCCAGTCAGCTCGTCCCTCCGGTGCGGGTTTGTCGCGCAGGCAGAAGGCGTGACTGGACGTCCGAATCCCGATCACGGGTTTGCCGGAACTGATGAAATCCCGAATCTGTTGCAATTGATCCGGCAACAACGTGCGGCGGCGAACGCTGATCAGAGCCAGGTCGGCAGACTTCAGAATCTCCAGACCGGGGAGGATGCTGCCGTCCTGAGCATCGCCGTAAACCAGGCTCACCCTGAAATCCTTACCGAGTTCGTCCTTGGCAAACTGAGTCAACGACACTTCGGTCTTGTACTCAGGTTCGGATGTGACGATCACAATGTGCTTCCGCATGTCGTCGGCAAATCGAAACGGTTCGGCACTTGTGAAGTCTGCGCTGGTGATGGTCGGACACCAGTACTGTTCAATGTGCTGCGCGATCAGGTCATTGCCGGTGAAGTGTGAGACAAACGGAGCCATCGCCGGGTTGTACATCGTGTCCGTCATGTCACGCATCAGCACTACGTTCTGGCCCTGTCGCACCATTTGCCGGATGGAAAACGGACGTCCCAGCACACACATATTGGTATGCACGCCCATCACGATCACATTCTGAATGCCGCGCTGCTTCATCAGATAGAATGCTTCGCCGCTGTCGGTGATGGCATCCTGTGCGGCGATTTCGATCGCCGGATGCTGGCGGCTCCACGCGCGATAGTTTTTCACGGGCGGATCACAATCGCAGCCGCCGTCGGAATCATCGATCGGCAGTTTTTCGCCTTCGCGGGTTTTGTCGAGATAGCACCAGCGTTCCAGCGGGATCTGCGTTTCGACCACCGGTGCCGCCTGCGCCAGTTTGCGCTGCGGAAAGTCTTTGTAGAATTCCATGGTGTCGCTGGGACAGTGGATAACGAACACACCTTTGGCCCGCGCTGCCCTAATGACTTCGTTCATCTTCGGTGCCATCTCCGACACTCGCGCCGCTGACTGTTTACACCAGTGATCGTCCCACATGTCGCAGACGACGATGCAGGTCTCTGACGGCGTCCAGGAGACAGGCTTTACCACCGAGTGCCAGCGACCCGCCTCCGGCGCGACTTCCACGCGCGTGCGTGCCTGCAGAGTCAGCGGTTCTTCTGCGGGCGCCTGGGCGAACGAGATACTGCCTGCGGCATACGCCAGCAGAACGGGCATTACAAACAGAACACACTTGATATTCCGCCAGCACAGCATGTGTCGTCTCCCGAATCATTGTTCGAAGTTGAGACGTGATTGTGACAAACCACCGCGCAGCAAAAAAGGCGGGAACCTGTTCTGGTGACCGCCTTTCTGATGATTTGCTTCCGAACAATGTCAGTGGAACTCGTCGCAACCGGATAATCCCGGTCGCCGGAGTCGATCAGTTGGCTTCGATCGGGACGATGTTCATGCGGCGACCGGCCTTGTCGAACAGGACGTTGCCAGCGACGAGCGCAAACAGTGTGTAATCTTTGCCCATGCCGACGTTACGGCCAGGATGCCATTTGGTTCCGCACTGGCGGGCCAGAATGTTTCCGGCGACGACAGCTTCGCCGCCGAACTTTTTGATGCCCAGACGCTGTGAGTTTGAATCACGTCCGTTGCGGCTGGAACCTTGTCCCTTCTTATTAGCCATGACACTTTGCTCCGACAGTTCTGTTCTGTGTGCGACCTGGCGATCCTGAATCCGGACGCCACAAATCGCTGAGTTTAAGGATACGGCGGGGTCCGACAACCGGACGCCAACACCAGCGGAAATTTTTGGGAATCGCGGAGTATGACGACTTATCCAGGATTTTCAAGAGTTTCATCGCTCAACGGCCTGCAGCCTCAATCGAGGGAAGTTGAATCCTGCGGGAGATTCCCTCGGATGCCTGTGGAAACACTGCAAAATCGGTTGGGGATGGGCATCTGTCCCAGTTTTGTTGATATTCGCGCGGCCGAAAATGAGTCCGGCGAGCGGAGCGGCGTGAGCCCTCCGGTATTTCGTTACTTGTACGGGCAAGCTGACGCATGCCGCTCCCCCCCAATTGTCTTAGGACCGTTCTGGAATTTAGTGTCGTCTTTCGCTCCGCGAAAGCCACGCATCTTTCGCAGAGCGAAAGGCGACAATGGGACAGTTATTTCTGGCACGGTCCTTACTCATGACCGCTCAGGGTACAGGACCTACGCAATTCATGGCAGGAATATGAGGGGCAGGAAAATCAACACCATGATTTATTTTCCTGCCCCACAATGGATTACGGTGCTTCAGCCGCAGGGGCTGGAATGGCAGCGTTTCCAGCATCCGGAGCGGCGTTTTGCGAATCCACAAGACTCACTTTGGCATTTCGCAACACGGTGTCCATGTGGTCGATGTTCAGCTTCGCATCGCGGACTCGATACTGCCAGTTCGGATAGCGGACATCGATCTTGCCGTCGCCGTCGGTATCCAGATCGTTAATGAAGCGGAATTCCTGTTCGTCCTGATCGAATTCGTCCCCCGGTCGGGCAAATCGCTGCACGATCACCTTTTCTTCGACAATACGATTTCCGTTCGCATCAGCAGAGATGCGATAGGCGTTGCTGAACCCGGACATGATGACGGAGAAGAAGTCGGTCTTCGGATTGACGTTTCGCCAGACGGCAACACCATAGACGGCTTTTGAAAGAGCGTCTTTGTCGTCGCCCGGCACCGGTTCGCCGACCTCGGCAATCGCCTCAACGCTGTTCAGCATCTTGAGGGTCAGGCCGCGACGTCCGAATTCCCGTTCAAACACGGCCTTCTGGATCTCCAGATTGATTTCATCCACGTAGAGTTCCTGCAGATCGTCGTCCTCCGTTTTCAGAATGAAACGTGGCATCTGCAGTGGAAGCGTGACCGTCGGGTCCAGCGTGTTTGCAGGATCGACATTGGGGTCAGCCAGTTTGCGGCGGAGTTCCGCTGTCTCTGCGCCTGCCAATTCCGTCGGGTCCCGCAGAATCATGCGGTAGACCATGTACCGCACCAGTTCTTTCTGCACGACACCGGTTTTTGGATCCCGAATGTCGAGTCGCATGAGTCGGACAGGTTTATACTGTACTTCACCAATCCAGAGTTCCGGATAGCCGGGACCCAGAATAGGTTCGGTCAGCGCGCGTGCTTTGCGGGAGCCCAGCATTTCGTCAACGCTCATCGCAATTGAACTGGTTCGGGCAAAGCCACTGTCCAGCGGCGCGCTGATCTGCTGACTCAACGCCGACTCAGCCACATTCCACAACAGGAGCGCTGCCATCGTTGCTGCGAGTCGTCGATCCAACAGATTTGTCACCATGTTCCCTGACCCTTCTTATTCGGCTGAATTCAGGCCTCTCAAATCGGGAATCGGCCCGATCTCTCCAGCCTTCGCGCAGCCGGGGACCGTCTGCGTTTTCGCACATTACTGTGATTGTTATCGGCGGGCATGTACACCAGTTTTTGCCAGCATCGTCCGATTTGGCGAATTTCAGGGCCGGATAAGCAGTTTTCCCGCCTGGGCATTCGAAACGCGACGAAGGCATCCGGCCTCCACCGGCAGAAACTGCTGCCGGAGTGCCGGATTTTGCCCTCGGCACGTCCGTTGCGGGAACGCTGGCCTGCATTGAGTACGATGTAGGCAGGATCAAGCCTGCTGCTATGCCGGAACAGCGCAAACCCGGATTCCGCTTCGTGACACGTTACAATGTCAGTCAGAAGTTGATTAGCGGGCACCGCTCCGGCTTTCACTTGGGTTTGCTCGGTCCGGCCTACAAATCTGTTCAGCAAACGTTGAGAGTGTTGTTTTTCTGAGAAGAATTCAAAGGAATTCCAACGGCGAGCGGGGGACGTAAGTCCCCTGATTTGTTTGGGTTCGCGACGAATATCAGGGGATTGACATCCCCCGCTCGCCTTAAGTCC
>JAYTAK010001125.1:0-2765 GCA_043737515.1 Candidatus Kuenenia sp.
CTGCCGGACACCTGTTCGTCCACGATGAGCGTGACTCCGGCCTGAGAGGCCAGAACCTGCAACGCCTGACGAATATCCGTCTCGTCAAAGTTTTCGCTGACAGCAGTGTTGGCCGAAGTCCCGATTCCATGCGACACGCGGCGAACTTTCGTGGGACTGCGGCCTGACAGCAGAGTCGATTGTGGCTTCAACGCCGCGCGGCCCTTCAGGGACGTCGCCGATTGAACGGGAGCTGGCACGGGAGGAAGAAAGGTCGAGTCCAGGTCGGCTGGAGGCAAATCGCGTGGCGGCAACTGAGTGGGATCTTCCGGCGGCACAGGGGCATCTTCGATCGGAACGTCGGGCACGGATTCGAGATAGTATTCCTGCGTGTCGGACGGCTTGGGATTGACCGGCGGATTGAGACCGAGCGTATGCTCCGGCGTTCGTTTGGAGGCGTCGAGTGCTTCAAAATAGAGTTCATCGATCGTCTTGCGATTCGGTTCGGGATAGACGCGACATCCCGCAGTCAGCGCGCACAGAACCACGACATGCAGCAGCAGATACCGCCGCCACGCTACCATCGATCCGTCTCGTGGTTGTGCGAAATTCGTCATGTTAAGCCGTTGTTCGTTCCTCTTCCTCGGATGTTGCCTGGTGATTTGAACCGCCAGCATGTCGTGCTGTAGATTCTTTCTTTTCAACACCTGCGCATTTTGCGAGTATCTTTTCCACCGTTGGATCTCAGATTTCAGATTTCAAATTTCAAATTTCAAATTTCAGATTTCAAATTTCAAATTGCGGCTTCGCCGCGCTAGGGTGCCGCCAGAGTTCCAATGAGCAGAGTTTCATAGCGGCCCGCAACCGGGATCACGTTCGCATTGCGTCGGAACATGACGGTGATTGCAAAAGTGGCCTCACTGTGTTGATTGGAGACGGCTGAGACCATTGCGGATTTGTCACCCTTGGCGATGTCCGTGATGTCCGTTTGCTGTGAGATCTGCCATGCGTCCTTCGGCCCGGAATTCTGAATCCGCACCGACAGTCCTGTGTCTGCGAGACTATTACCGCGTGGCAACGACCCGCCGGACTGAAATGCTTCCGCTGTCCAGATCACGACGACGCCCTGATTCTGAAAACTGTTGTGAATGTCCCACTGGACTTCTTTGAAGAACTGCTGATCGTGAATCAGGTCGTGGACCATCTCCTGATTTTTGTCGCGGCAGCGAATTCCCAACTGCTGCCCCTGGCAACATGGCATCACCGTTAATACAAAAAACAGAACCATCCCCGTCTGCATTGCTGCACGACGGTTCCTGTTCTGTTTAATGTGTTGTCGTGCGGCATCCATGCTGCGATTCGATTGCTTAAAAAATTCAGTTGGCTGCGATCGTGCCAACAACGTCGATCTGGTAGTCGCCCTGAAGCAAAGTTGAATACGTGTTCGTAATGAATGTGACCGTGAGCGCCAGAGTGGCTTTGCCAGGCATTGCTGACGTTGCCTGAACCGAAGCATTGTTGTCTGCGCCGCCAAAGTTCGTCTGATCGGTTGCAGTGGTTACGCCCCAGATTGCAGACGCACCATTGTTGTCGCTGGAACTGACAGCCAGATCCAGTTTCGCATTTCGCTTGTACGTATTGCTCGTCGTGTGCGTGAACGGAGTGTTGGTCGTCAGATTGACGGTCGCACCCGCTCCTGAGTTGCACAGCACTGCCCAGTGATTGGCAGGGAGTACGCCCGGCGAAAACACTTGATCGCCGTTTGTTGTGTCATGTATCAAAGTCTGGTCTGCAGGCCCGGTAATCGACAACGTAGATGGCACGGTAACCGTGAATCTCTGCGTATCGGTTATCTGAGCCATGCCAGCCTGAGAGCCCGCCACAATCACGACTGCTGCTCCGCAAACGACTTTCAGTAAACCCTTAATGCTAATTCTCATTGAAACAACCCCTCGAGTGGCTCGTTGCCGAGCACCTCAACTAAAGTAAGTATTCGGAAAAACCCCCATTTCCGAATCAGTAAACACCCGCAGATTTTGCGAAATCGTTAAGATCAGCAAACTTGATCTGGTTTACCAAAAGCCCGCCACTTGCTCCGGCGTGTTGCTTTCTTCAGACAGATGATGCTTTTTGTAAACCGTTTGACAATAACGCTTTACTGCGAGTACGTACCCAAACCTACTGCACAGAATTCATGGGTCAAATTGCTACCTGAGGAAATCCCTTAATTTTCGATGCGGCATGTGTACTTCGGTCCATGTGGGAAATTGCCGGTAGTTGTTTCCCCTGCAAAGATCTTCGGACTGGCGCAGTTTCTGCTGATCGGACGCCCATACTCCTTCACGTTTGGGTAAACGAGGTCTTCCTTGCCACGGTCAACAGTTCTCATTGTCTTGACGGCTCTTCTGACAGCAGGAACTTTGCCGTCACAAGCCATGTGCGACGGGACGAAATCTCAGGCACGCCAGACTTTCCAGGTCCATGTTCCTGGGGACATTCGCATCGTCGGCACGAATCCGGATGCGAACGGTCAGCCACAATCGGTCCGAATCTCCGCCGGGATCGATGTTGCCGTCTCGATTCAGAACTTTCAGCTTCAGACCGAGCGGCCTTCATTCAAATGCCTGATTCGTGGAGGCCAGACGGTCACGATCCCCATCACGCAAACCATCGATGGCGACGAAAACCAACCTTTGCCACGACTCACGATCCTGCCAGGCTGGTAACTCCATCAGCATGCCACCAGCGTGCTTTTGACTCAATCGTGGGATAAGCTTCCAGCTTGT
>JAYTAK010001126.1:0-14358 GCA_043737515.1 Candidatus Kuenenia sp.
TCCGTCCCGCCGCGCGCGCTGCAGTGGCTCGCGAATCTGCCGCGCCTCCTCGGGCAGGTTCCGCAGATACTGTACCGTGTCGTCCCGGTCGTTGGCAAATGCCAGGAAGATGACTGGTTTTTTAGTTTTGTCTGCCATGAGGAGCCTTCTCGGGGACAATCAGTATCTGATCTCAGCCAGCTTCGCGGACAACTTTATTTGCCACACGGTAGCGATTTATCGCGGGCCTGCAAAGTTGCAGGCACATTCCATGTGCCGTCCGCCCAGACTCGAAAAGCTATGCTTTTCAAGGGTTGCGGCACACGGAGTGTGCCTACTACTTTCAACAATTGAACGGTATTGCGTTTAACCGCGTGGGCAACGCCCCGCGATTGTCAGGGCGTCGCAGGTGCGGTCGGTTTAACGCGATTCGGGCACGGGTTCTGGAAGGGAAGCTGGCCACCACGCCAGGCACCTTTCGCTTCGTGTTCCAGTTCTGCGTACTTCTTTGCGAGTTCCAGAACCGCGTCGTCGCTCTCGTCAACGTGCAGCGAGAGCCAGTCGCCCTCGACCCCTTTCTTCGCGACTCGAATCCCGGCCGCCAGCCGTCCGCGATGATCGCCACCGGCACAGTCTGCAGCGATCAGCGCGGCCATGAGCCGGTCGGCCACGCTGCCTGCGGTGTCCTCATAGGCCGCCGCCATTTCCACGACGACACTGCGTCCCGTGAGCGTATTTCCCTGACAACTATAGTAGCGACCCGTCATCGCGCCCCAGTAACGGCTATCGACTCCGGCGCTCGTCGGGTTGTGGACCGCCGTTCTGCCCTGCATATCGATGATTGCCAACTGCCGCAGTTCAGCGTCCTTGTCGTTCTTGAGTAATTCGTGAATAACGGCCTCCGGAGTTTGTCCCTGCTGGAGCATATCCAGCGCCGGTTCACCCCACTTCGGCACATGATAATGCTGCGTGCAGAACGCACCGACATCCGCCCGCACATACGGGACAACTCGGCCCACCGCCGGATACTTGCTGGCGACAGCCGCGCCGCAAATACCGTTCTCCGGATCGACCGCGACGATCGAAAACGTCGCCGTGATTTCGGGCGTGTGCGATACTTTGTTCTCTTTCGCGACCTTGCCAGATGACGCAACACTCAGGGGAAGACTCCTTGTCGCCAAATAACAAATGGCGACCAGCAAACCGAACAGCGCTATTGCGTAACGTGATCTCATGGAAATCATCCTGCGTAACCGGGAACTGATTCTGGACAGGACAGAAGTGTCCCGATCGGACTCCACTCTGTCCAGCAAATCAGGGGAGATCGAGCCCGATTAACCGTCACCCTGGCTTTCGTTGCACGAGAAAGCTGCGTTCGCCGCGGGTGACGTAGATGGCGTTTTCGGAAAGGCGGTCGCACAGCTCGATCAGGAATTCGATCAGCCGCTCAAATTCCGATTCACTGCCGAAGGAGACTTCAAAGCGCTCCATCACGTCATGCACCAACTGGCCGTTCTGATCGACCCAGTAGCCTTTGACCGGCGTCGGCGACTGCGTGTAGGCTCGATAGCGGTGCATCAGGAATTCATGCGTCGCCATGCGGGCCGTCTGAGTGCCGTGATAGTAACGCGGATCGTCCAGCTTGTGAGAGGGAATGTAGAAGACTGTCACCTTGCCCAGTTCGTAAACCTGTGACATCGGGAAACCAGCGGATTTTTCAGCAGTCATGTGTGTGCAGTCATCCAAAAGCAGGGCAGAGAGATTTCAGCCGCAGGGGAATGCTGTAGAGTACGCGAAATCGTGAAGAGTCTGTAGGCCGGACCAAGCGCAGCGCAGTTCCGGCACTTGCCAGACACCTGCCGGAACGGCGCTGCGCTTGGTCCGGCCTACCACTACCGCAAAATCGAGCATTGGCGTCGCATTTAGCCGTTGGTCAACTTGCGGGAGTCGCCTCGAAGCATCAGCCAAACCGTTGGCCCAATCACCAGCAGCATTCCGAGGAGCGATTGGATTTGGAGTGGGCGGTTCCAGAAAATGACATCGAAGATCATCGCGAAGCCAACCTGAGTGAGTCCGATGACCGAGATGCGGGCCGGTGCTCCTGCGGCGAACGCGCGGGTCAGCAGAAGCTGTCCGATCGTCGCAGAGATTCCCACACCAAGCAAATAGACAGGCGCAGGCCATTTGGCAGTCAGTTGTAACGCCAGAGCATGCTCCGACGGAATCACGAGCATTGTCGCCAATACAACCAGAACAGAAACCGACGAAAAATGCACGACGATGGCATTCGGTGCGATGTGTCCAAGGCGATGGAGTCCGATCAGTGCCACCGCACTGGTAACCGATCCGGTGACGGCCGCGAGTGTTCCCAGGTTCCCTTCCGCAAGATACGGCTGCTGCATCACGGCGACGCCGATGACTCCGCACAGCACTCCAAACCAGACGTCACGCTCCGGAAAGCGGCCGAGCACGGGCCAGGACAGCACGGCAATCCAGACAGGAAACATGTTGGTCAGAGTCAATGCGTCGGCAATCGGCAGTCGCGACAGCGCGTAGAAGTTGCACATCACACTCAGACTGCCGGCGATACTTCGCACCCACAGCGTCCACGGTCGGAGAAAGACCATGGACGTCTTTTCTCTGACTGCCAGCAGGCCCGCAATCATCACCGCCAGTATCGACCGCGCCAGAGCGATCACCTGCCAGTCATAATACTCCGCCGCTGCATGCGTGAACGCACCCATCACTGCAAACGCAAATGCTCCCCACAGCATCAGCAAATATGGCCGCATTGAATCTCTCGAACGCAATCCGCGAAATGCACGTGTTTGAAGGCGGATGGCTCGACCTTCGTTAAGTCCCTGTGAAAGGAGTTGTACGTCAAACTGCCTTCCCGAGAAAGGCGACACTCCGAATCATACCGCACGCGGTCGCCTATGACTCCACACTGAGCTGCGAGGCGAGGGAGCGTGTTTGCGTCGGCATTTCGGCCTTCGTGGTCGAACGTGTCCCATTGTCGAAGCCACCAATCGTGCTTGTCACCCTTGCCTGAACTCATGAATGGCCGCAAGAGATCGCAAAAGGAAACACAGTTTTTTACCACGGAGGAGTCGGAGGGAGACAGAGGGCAGGAAAATGGAGGGCAGGAAAATATGGCGAGGAGTCGCTTCGTGGTGTCTTTAAGCGGCCCGGGATGGTGTTGAGACGCTGATGCCGGGGGAATCTCAGTCGGCGGAGCGACTGAGCTACGTAGGCGATGTCGCTCCGCCGACTCGCATTCCTGTCAGAACACTTGGCCCGCAACGCTTCGTCGCGTGAATGTGAACGGCACCTTCCGCCTCGCTATTTCCACTCAAACAACTGCACGGGATTGATCTTGAACTGCAGCATGTTTGCCGTGTCGCGGCCATTGTCGCCGCCTTTGCGTTGCATGGTGATGCGACCGAGTTTCAGGTTGCCGGCTTTGGTGATTTCGACAGGGCCGTCGCCGAAGCATTTGATGGCATCTGCGGTTGACCTGATCACCCATTTGGGTTTGTCGGTCGCCTTGAACGTCACCATCATCCAGCCAGCGGCGTGAACACCGTCACCGGCAAGCAGGTCGGATACGATCTCGTCCTTGTTCGTGGTGAAGAAGTCGACAACGGCCTGCTGAGCATCCGGGTTCAGCTCATCCAGATACATTCGCCTGCGGTCGCGGCTGGAGTCATGTGGCGGCGTCTCTCCGACAAACAGCTTCAATGCCTCAACGACATCGGGCGGCATGTTCCACATCTTTGCATAGGTCGCGAGCCAGCGTTTGTCGATCTGATTGAAACCGTTCGGGCTGCTGACGAGCTTGATCGAAATCCTTTCGACGTTTTCACCGGACTTCGTCGTGACTGTGACTTCGACATCGGCCTTTTCACCGTGTGGCTTTGAGGCCGCGACCTGGTCGATCTCCGCAAGTTTATAATTCATCGCAGACAGCCAGGCTTGAGCATTCGTGTCGGTCTGCCAGTTGTTGAACTTGTCGCGGATTTCGTCCTCGTTGCGGAAGCCGTCTTTCGCGGTCTTCGAACCAAGCTCGACTTTTGCTGCGTCTGCATCCTGAGCAGGAAGGCTGCAATGGATCCCGCGTCGGGGACATGGGCAACATTCCTGTGCATGTACAACAAGGCAGGAAGTCTGGGATACCAACAGCAGAATGAGGATTGGGTTTATGGTCATTCTGGTAACTGCTTTATAACGTATCGTGGCAAAGTTCGGGCGTGCATGTTTTGGCTCGCCGGAACTGCGCTGCGGTCCGGCCTATGATGCTCGTGCCTTTGTAAAGAGTTCTTCCACGTCCATCCTGAATCCCGGCAGAACCTCCACATGTCCGTGTACCAATTCCACCATGCGATTGCCGGGCAGCGAAAAATAGTCACCATCCCGCCACTCGCCCTGACGAGGAAATAATTCCAGAATCGCTACGCTGGCGTCATCGTGAGTCGCGTTGACAATTGACATGGCAATGACACTTCCACGAAGATGAGCGGCGAATTGACGCCGTATTGACAAAATGGTCTGACCTCGGAGTCGAATCATCTTATCGTAATGCCGCCAGGCACTGCCGTGAAGTACAAATCGAACAATGTTTGGTGCGGGCCTGTGTCGTGCCTGAATCTCTGGAGCCTCCTTGATGCTGCCAACTGGAAATAACCCACCATTGAATCCATCTCTTGATCGACGTCAGTTGCTCGCCTATGCCGGGTTTGGCGCGGCCGCGATGACAGCGGTGGGATCGACTGCCGTTGCGGCGCAGCAGGCCACGGCGACGGCCGAACGGCGACGTTACAACATGAAGAAGTCGATCAATCTGTGGGCGTTTCCGTATCCTGCAAAGATGACGCTGCGGCAGTGTCTGCAACTGGCGAAAGATGCCGGATTCGATGGCATCGAATTGAACTACGATCTCGACAGCGACTTGTCTCCGAAATCCGGCACGAAGGAGTTCACGGCGATTCGGAAGATGGCGGAAGAAATCGGCATTGCCATCAGCGGAGTCTGTTCATTCCTGTTCTGGCCGTATCCACTCACCAGCAACGATCCGGCCGAGAGGGCTCGGGGCATGGAACTCGCGGGTTTGATGACTCAGGCGGCTCATGATCTGGGCACAAAGAATCTGCTGGTCGTGCCCGGAGCCGTCCACATGCCGTGGCGAGCCGATCACGATCCGACGCCGAACGACGTCTGCGACCAGCGGGCGAAGGAAGCGATCGCCAAACTGCTGCCGAATGCGGAGAAGCTGGACGTGTCGCTGAACATCGAGAACATCTTCTTCAACGGCTACCTGATGTCGCCGTTTGAAATGTGTGCCTTCGTTGACCATTTCTCCAGCGACCATGTGAAAGTGCATTTCGACACCGGCAATATCATGGAGTACCAGTTCCCCGAGCACTGGATTCCGATCCTCGGCAAACGCATCCGCAACGTGCATCTGAAGGAGTACTCAAAGAAGAGCACCGACCACTCGCTCGAAGCCTTCCGCCCGCTGCTCGACGGCACCACGAACTGGCCCGCCGTCATGCAGGCATTTGAAGACGTTGGATACGACCGCTACCTGACGTTCGAATATTTTCATCCGTACCCGCATCACCCGGAAGCGTTGATTTACCAGACCGGGGATTCACTGGATCGGTTGCTGGGGATTAAGTAGAGGAGAATTGATCGTGCGGCGTTCGCGAAGTCATTAAACGCGGACGCTTCGGCGAAGTGGAGCATCCGTCGCTATGTCAACCTCAAGTCCGTACGTACCGCCGGCATATCTTCCGGAAGAGACTCATCTCGTCTCAGTGTTCCGAGTCATCGTTTTCTATCTCGGATTTGGCATGTTCCCTGCTGTCCCGTGTGTGATCGTCTCGCCGTTTGCAGGCGGCGACGCTGGTGTCATGGTCATACTTCCAATGCTGCCGTTGGCGTTCCATCTCGCGACATGGCTTTGCTTTCGACTTCGATGGCGTGAAACACCCTGGTTTATTGGACTGTTCATCGCTGTCCCTGCGTGCTACCTGGCGATCATAGTCTGCATTGTGGTTCTGGATACCATCCTGTCGCCCGGAGAACGCGTGACGAGCGCTGAGGCTTGGTTCGGCCGTATTCTGCTTGGTGCCGGAGTCGCGGTTGCAATTGAGTTGGCTGTCAGCAATCAACTGCGTCAACGCAGTTCGATGCGCGACGCACTCATTGCCGCAGCCACGGGGGCATTTTCGATTGCATCGCTTGCCATAGCTTCTCCTGTTCTGGACCCGGTTCTGTGGTTCCTGTCACCGGTTTCAAGATTTCCACTACCCTATGAATCAGGTTCGGTCACCGCATCCTACATCACATGGATCTTTTCAATCATGTTGTCCACGGGATTGGCGATTCATCGCAGAGCACGTCGTGAGAGCAATCAAACTGTGAACGCTGACGGTTTGAGTTTCCTGCGAGAGTCAAATGAGCCAACTCCCTGAGATGCTGTTCACAAAAACCTGGTGGAGCTGGAATCCACAGGATGACCAATGGCTTTCTCTGGCGTACCGATGGTTCAACATATTCGAAGGTGCTGCGTGGGTCGTCTTTGCGGGACTGGTGCTGCGGAGGTTCGTGAAGAATCGCAAGTCGCGGCTGGAGATCGCTTACAGCATCGCCTTTCTGACATTTGCGGTCACTGACTTTCGCGAGGCGTGGGAACAATCGTCGTGGTTGATCTGGCTGAAGCTGATGAACCTCATAGTGCTGCTTTGGGTTCGTCGAGCCGTGATGCGGCGGTGGTATCCCGAGGCGAGGGTCTATTGATCGGACATCGCAAAAGTTTTGGCGAGCGACTGGGCGTCTGATGTTCCCACGTACCTTGGACATTCATGTCCGAGCCCTTCACCGATCGGCTGGCCTCGAGCGAACGATTCCTGCTGCATAACAAAGACAGCCATGTCTGTTCAGCAAACGTTGAGAGTGTTGTTTTTCTGAGAAGAATTCAGCTGAGGCGGCTGACGAGTTGCTGGGTGCTTGCGGCTCGGGCGTTGAGGCAAGAGGGGATTTCCGCCACGATCGGGGCTCGTCCCCATCGAGCGATGATCATCACCAGACAAGAAATCCGGAACGCGTTTTCGCCACTGCGGAGCTTGCCTCCGTAGGGCGCTGATCAATGGAATCACGGCTCCATGCGGGCAAGCCGCAATGGTGGCCATGTGCCGATTCCGGGTGCTGGCTGGTGATGATCCGCGCTCGACGGAGGCAAGCTCCGCCGGGGCGTCAATTGGGTTGCAGGCGAAGCCCGCGCCAAGTCTTGTGGCAAAACGACGGACATGAATGTCCATCCTACAGGTTCAATTCACCGTCAGCATTCCAGTGCTGACCAGCACAGCACTGGTTTTCGGGCGGCGTTGACTTCGTCGGGGCGGCAGACGGCGGTGGTGTGCGGAGCGCCTTTGACGAGGTCCGCGGGTTCACTGCAGATCGTGCGGAGTGCAGTGGCGAAGGCGTCGAGGGTTTCGAGGGATTCGGTTTCGGTGGGCTCAATCATCATGGCTTCTTCCACGACGAGCGGGAAGTAAACCGTTGGTGCGTGGAAGCCGTAGTCGAGCAGGCGTTTGGCGATGTCCATCGTGGTGACGCCGGTCTGCTCTTTGATCTTGCGGGCACTGGCGACGAATTCGTGCATGCAGCGGTCGCCGTGAGGGACTTCGAGAAAGTCCTTGACCTGGCTGAGCAGATAGTTGGCGTTGAGGACGGCGTTTTCTGACGCTTCTCGCAGGCCCTTGCCGCCGAGCGTGCGGATGTAGAAGTAGCCTCGCAGCAGGATGCCGACATTGCCAAAGAATGTGCGAACCTGGCCGATGGATTTGGCGGGCGTGGACAGCGAATACCAGTTCTTCGCAGCGTCGTACGTGACGACCGGAGCGGGCAGGAACGGAGCGAGGAAATCACGGACGGCAATCGGACCGGCTCCCGGTCCACCGGCTCCGTGCGGTCCGGTGAACGTCTTGTGGACGTTGTAGTGCATCATGTCACCACCGAAGTCGCCAGGGCGGGTCTTGCCGAGAATCGCGTTCATGTTGGCACCGTCGATATAGACGAGGCCACCGACACTGTGCAGCATGTCGGCGACTTTGGCGATGTCGCGTTCGAAGAGCCCGAGCGTGTTCGGGTTAGTGACCATGAACACGGCGGTTCGATCGTCGAGCTGCGCCTTCAGTTCGTTGAGGTCCACGAATCCGTTGCGACCTCCTGCGAGTTGCACGCATTCAAATCCGGCGAGCGCGGCGCTGGCCGGGTTTGTGCCGTGAGCGCTGGTGGGGAAGAGGACTCGGGTGCGTTTTTCGCCGCGGTCTTTGAAGTAGGCGGCAGCGGTCAGCAGGGCCGTGAATTCTCCCTGAGCCCCGGCGGCGGGATGCAGTGAGATTCCGGGCAGGCCGGAGATTTCGGCGAGCATGCCCTGCATTTCGAACAGGATGCTGAGCAATCCCTGGATCTGGTCTTCCGGCTGATACGGATGACTGGTGGCGGCCTGCGGCAGGCGGGCGAGGCGTTCGTGTCGCTTGGGGTTGTACTTCATCGTGCAACTGCCGAGTGGATAGAAGTGCGAATCGACGCTCATGTTGAGCGTGGACAGGTTCACGAAATGCCGCACGACATCGGGCTCAGCGATTTCCGGCAATGGCAGCAGTTCCGTGGCGAGGTGCGTGGCGTCGATGGCCGCGAGTGACGAGACAGTCGGGACGTCGCTTTCCGGGAAGACGATCGTGCCTCGCCCGGCCATGGACATTTCGAAGAGGAGTTGCGTGGCGGTTTGGTTTCGCATGGTGGTGTCGTGATGCGTCGGTGGAGAGAATTGTTTGGTCGTAGGATGGGCATTCTTGCCCGTCGCGTTGGTTTTGAAGATCAGGACGGGCAGGAATGCCCATCCTACAGAACTTCTCTAAGTGCCCTGGCAAGAGCTTCAATTTCGCCTCGCGTGCGTTTTTCGGTCAACGCCACGAGGAAGCAGTTCTGCCAGCCGTCGATGCTGGTCATCTGAAACCGGGCGAGATCCGGGCCGACGTTGATGCCTTTGTCAGCGAGCGCGGCGAGAACTTCGGCGGCGGGTCTCGGCGTCTGCAGCAGGAATTCGCGGAAGAACGGTTGTTGGAACTTCAGCGACACACCGGGAATCTTTGTCAGCAGGTCGGCGGCGTAGCGGGCTTTCTGATGACTGAGCGTCGCCATCTGCTTCAGCCCGCGTGGGCCGACGGTGGCGAGGAAGACGGTGGTTCGCAGGGCCAGGAGTCCCTGGTTGGTGCAGATGTTGCTGGTGGCCTTATCGCGGCGGATATGCTGTTCGCGCGCCTGGAGGTTAAGGGCAAAGCAGTCTCGGCCTTTGCGATCCGTGGTCTTGCCGATCAGCCGACCGGGCATTTTGCGGACGTATTCATTTCGACAGGTGAAGATGCCCAGCAGCGGGCCTCCGTATTGCAGCGGCGTCCCGAGAGGCTGACCTTCGGCGACGGCGATGTCAACTCCATAGTCGGCGGGTTTCTTCAGCAAGCCGGGGCTGACCGCGTCGAATGCCAGAATCGAAAGCGCACCCGCTTCATGAGCGATCGCCGTCAGGGCGGCGACGTCCTCAAGGCAGCCAAAGAAGTTGGGTTGCTGAATGACGATCGCCGTTGTTTCTGCATCAATCGCAGCGCGGCAGGTCTGCGGATCGATCACGCCATTCGTGTGCGTAAGTTCCACCAGTTGAGTACCAAGGCGTGCGAAATAGGTCTCCAGCACTTGCCGGTATTCCGGATGCAGAGTGCCTGCGAAGAGAACTTTCTGATGGCGTCCATTGATTCGCATGGCCATGAACACGGCTTCGCTGACGGCCGTGCCGCCTTCGTACAGGCTGGCGTTCGAAACGTCCATCCCGGTGAGTTGCGAGATCAGCGTCTGATATTCGTAAAACGCCTGCAGCGTTCCCTGGCTGGCTTCGGCCTGATAGGGCGTGTACGCGGTGTAGAATTCTCCGCGCGACGTAATTTCATCGACAACGGCGGGGATGAAATGATCGTAAACTCCGCCACCCAGGAAGCAGGTTTTCAGCGACGTCCCGCCCTGCCCGAGGCGTTGTTCCATTTCCTGCTGCAGTGCGAGTTCCGAAGCTGCGGGCGGAAGGTTCAGTTCGCGTTTGAGTTGCAGCTCGGGTGGAATCTGGGTGAACAATTCGTCAACGTGTTGAATCCCAATCGCGGCCAGCATGTGCCGTCGCTGTTCGGGAGTGTCGAAGAGATAGGGCATGTGAGGAATGACCAATGAGCAATAAAAAATGACCAATGACCCCGGCGATTCATTGGTCATTTGGATTTGGACATTGAGATTTTGGCACCTAATGCGTCGCACTTTCGCAGTGCTTCAGATACTCAGCGTGGCTGAGCAAATTATTGACCTGCGATGGGTCAGCCATGCGAAATTTCAGAACCCATGCCTTGTCGTAAGGGCTGTCATTGAGCAGCGTCAGATTGTCAGGAAGTGCTTCATTGACGGCTATGACTTCGCCCTTGACAGGGGCATAGACATCACTGACGGCTTTGACACTTTCGATCTCGCCGATCGATTCCCCTGGCGAAAACTTCTTTCCAACCGCAGGCAGCGACATGTACACGATATCGGTGAGCAGTTTGACAGCGAAGTCTGAAATGCCGACCGTCGCAACGTCTCCATCAACAGCGACCCATTCGTGAGTCTTCGCGAAACGCAGGTCGTCGGGTTTCATGGGGTGAAGCTTTCAATCTGGACAAAGGCCATTGAGAATCGAACTACTGCGGCAAGTTACCTGGCGGAACGCGCTTTTCGTTATCGCAAAACTGATTGCCGACTTCGCGTTCTAGTTCAGCAATTTTCTGCAGTCGCCGGGCGTGTCGACCTTCTTCGAATGGAGTCTTCAGCCAGATCCGGATCACCTGATCAGCCAGTTGATCGCTCAACTGATCGGCGGACAGACAAATCACGTTGGCGTCATTGTGCATGCGACTGTACTCCGCCGTGACGCTGTCATGGCACGGTGCAGCACGCACTCCGGCGAACTTATTCGCGGCGATGCACATGCCTATGCCGGTGCCGCAGATCAGGATCCCACGCTGCATGTGCCCGTTGGATACCTCACGCGCCACCTGAGCCGCATAGTCCGGATAGTCCACGCTCTGCGCTTCGAACGGCCCAAAATCCTGGACGTCGCAATCCAGGCTCTGCAGAAGCTGGGTGAGGCGGGCCTTCAATTGAACGCCGCGATGATCACTGGCGATGCCGATTTTCATGAGATTTTACGCATCTTTCCTGAACAGTTCGTCAATCCAAAGTTGCAGGTTGTCACGGATTTCCTGCGCACAGCAACGATAGTCTTCCAGAGTTCCACCGATGGGGTCCGCAATATCAGCTTCTGATCGATGGAGCATTCGAAACCGGTCCGACAGGTCAGGGCGTGCTTCGATCAGCGCACGTCGATGGCGATCTGTCATCGTGAGCACAAGAGTGGATTCTTCGAGCATCGGAGCCGTAACCTGCTGGCTTAAGTGCTGCGACAGATCCAAGTCGCATTCCTGCATGATTTGTACCGCTTCGCGTGTCGCAGGGTCACTTTCACCTGCTGCGATTCCCGCAGAAAAGACATCGATCCCACGTTCGCGTAATTCCCAGTCCCTGCAGTCAAGTTTTTCTGTCACGAGTTTCCGGAACAGTGTCTCCGCCATCGGACTGCGACATGTGTTCCCTGTGCAAACAAACAAAACACGCAGAACAGCGTCTGTCGCTTGACCGCTGTTGGTCACGTTGGCTGTCCTTTGTAAAAAGATTGGAAGTTTTTGAAGAAAAAAGTGCAAGACAGGAATACAGGGGAATCGAATAGATAGCGCGTCGCTTTTTTGCGTTTTTGCTTCAAATGATGGCGGAAAAATGTACCAATCTCAAGGTGATGGGTCGAATAACTCGGGGAAATGGACGTAACAGATTCCGGGGTGCCAGCATTTTCAAGCGGTGTCCGGCACGCTAGCATTAAGTCGATGTCGCTGGAAATCACGGTGAAATCAGGGCAAAGAGGACTGAACCCGTGCAAATTCCGTAATGCACCCTGGTAAAAAGTCCAAAGAAAGCTGACGAACGTGAAAGACAGAGTTCGAAGCCTGCATTTGAAAGCTCGCCAACAACTGAGACGACTGGGGGAATTTCGAGGCATGCGCCGTCAATCATTCGGCACATACCAGAAGTCTGTGCGGCGACTATACGATGGTCGTCGCGGGTCCGTGCTGAAATTCAGCAGCATCATCTCGCTGCACGAACCGCTGATGGGCAAGTTGTTCCGTTCCGGTCGCTTTGACGCTCAACGATTCGATCGCATTCTGGACGTGGGTTCCGGTGCCGGTCAGATCATTCGACATTTGCTGGCCACCAGTCGCCCCGATACCGAAGTCGTCGGTTTTGACTTGTCCTGGGAAATGCTCAAGCGCGCCCGGGAACGACTGCAGTCCGATCGTCCGGTCTTTGTCGCAGCCGACATGCGTGCCCTGCCCTTTCGAGACAATTCATTCGACTGTGTCACTTGCGGCTACGTGCTCGAATACCTTCCCGACCCGACTGACGGCCTGCGAGAGTTTGCACGCGTGTTACGGCCAGGCGGAATCATCCTGTTGCTGGCAACCGAAGATTCATTTTCGGGACTGCTGACGAGTCATACATGGAAGTGCCGCACGTTCAATCGTGAAGAATTGAAGACAGCCGCAGAATCGGTCGGTCTGAAATGGGGCGTCGTTCACTGGTTCACTCGGATACACGAAGTGCTCAAAATGGGCGGCATCCTGGTGGAACTGGAAAAACCAAAGTAGGTCCTCCCTGCCGGGGAGGACTTTCGAGCGAAGCTCGAACCGCCTCGGGGCGCACGTCCGCTCTACGTCGCCACGTTGCTGTTCAATGAGCAGTTCTGGTCGCTGCTCGCAACAAGTTGCGAAGTCCTGTATCAGCGGAGCGTTGTCCGGCAACTTCTCGGACATGAATGTCCAAGCTACAAGAATCGCAGGTTTTCCTGCTGATCACTTCCGCCGCCGAATCCAGCGAATGGGCAGCGTGATTGCCAGCACGATGGCGATCACGATTCCCGTGACTCCGACACCGCGCAGGATGGTTGAGCCTTCGATGCCTCGTTCGGCCAGAATCAGAACCGATGAGCCAACGAGAAGTCCTGCGATCACCAGGCCGACTGCGATTGTGCCGCTGGCGTGTTCCAGCGTGTCGTCGTTCAGACGATCCATGCCATGGTGCCGCAGGTTGACGCTGAACTCGCGTCGTCGCAGTTGATCAAGCACATCGCGGACCTCATCCGGCAGATCCTCCATCAGCGACAAGTAGCGTTGAGCGCTGGTCAGCAATCTGTCGCGGGCTGCCGTGAAGCCGTATCGGTCGCGGATGAGCTTCTCCAACTGCGGTCGTCCATGCGCCACAAGATCAAACGTCGGATCGATCTCGCGGGCCGCTCCCTGAATTGTCGAAAGTGCTTTGATCAGGAACACCAGATCCGCCGGACAACGGATACGATACCGACGCATCAGTGCAAAGAACTCGTTCAGCAGTCCTGCCATATCGAGCGCTTCGATTGTGCCGCGTTCGAAGTGTGCAATGAAACTCCACGCATCACGCCGAAACGCGCGGTCAAATTTCAGCGTTTTGTCGGCATCACAGAGTGACATCGTCGCTTCAAGAACTTTGTCCAGATCCGAGTTGATCACCGACATCACGAGGGTCGCCAATGACTGCATCGTCTGTCGATCGATCCGCCCGGTCATGCCGCAATCGATAAAGCAGATGCCGCCATCGGGCATCGCAAAGATGTTGCCAGGATGCGGATCGGCGTGGAAAAATCCGTGCTCAAGGCATTGCCGAAACACGGCCTCGGAGCCCTTTTCGACAATCGTTCGCCGCCGCTCCGGCGACATCTTCGAGAAATCTGTTTCAGACAGCAGCGTGCCCTGCACATGTTCCAGCGTCAGGACTCGACGCGTTGTCGAAGGCCAGTAGACGATCGGAAAATGAATCTTCGGGTCATCGGCAAAGTTCTTGCGAAATCGATCGGTCGATCGACCTTCGTAGAGCAGATCCACTTCGCGCGACAATTCCTGCTGGAACTCGCGAACGGTCTCTTTGGGACTATAACCCATTTCGCTGATGCGGTTTTCTGTCAGGCGTGCCAGCTCAGTCAGAATATCGATATCGGACTCGATGACTTCTTCAATTCCGGGCCGCACAATTTTCAGGACGACATTCGTACCATCCCTCAGGACCGCACGATGGACTTGTGCGATCGAAGCTGCGGCCAGAGGCACCTCGTCGATGGACTGAAAATGCTCGTCGAGTTTGTCGCCGAATTCCTCT
>JAYTAK010001127.1:0-2764 GCA_043737515.1 Candidatus Kuenenia sp.
TTGTCAGTGCGTCCAGGTCTTTGACAGTTGGGCGGGTTGTTTATCGCCGTCCGATTATCGACGCTACGTGCTGCCGCACACAAAACGCCTCATTCAATCTGTCCAGGATCACGCGCCGGTGATTAACTTTCTGAACGGCAACCCTGCGCTGCTGCCGCTGCAGCGGGAAGCGGGTGGGCATGTCATGGGAATCGACTGGCGGTCTCAGTTGGACGAGGCATGGCAGACGCTGGGACACGATGTGGCAATTCAGGGAAATATGGATCCTGTTTCCATCTATGCGGAACTGCCGGTGCTCAAACAGCGTGTCGCAGATGTCTTGAATCTTGCAGCCGGTCGACCGGGGCATATTTTTAATCTGGGACACGGGGTGATGCCTGATATGAATCCGGATCACGTCAAAGCCGTGGTCGAATACGTGCATGAACTGGGGAGCAGGCGGTGACCGAATCTGTGCCCGGAACCGCCGTCCCATCGCCGCTCAAAGTCGCGGTGATAGGCGGCGGCATCACAGGACTGGCCGCTGCTCAGAGACTGGTATCGCGTTCGCACAACGTGCAGGTCGTGCTGCTGGAATCTTCCCGACGACTGGGCGGAATTATTCGCACCGAGACCGCCGATGGATTTCTGATGGAACTCGGCCCGGATTCGTTCATCACGAACAAGCCCGCCGCGATCCAGTTGTGTGAAGAAATCGGTTTCGCCGATCAGTTGATCCCGACCGACGCCGGATTCCGCCGTTCGCTGGTGCTGCGAAACGGAAAACCAATGGCGGTGCCCGATGGATTCATGTTGATGGCTCCATCAAAGCCATTGGCCATTCTAACCACCCCGATCTTGTCGTTCATGGGCAGACTACGATTGCTCAGTGAAGCGTTTGTCGCACGCCGAATGACCGAAGACGACGAAAGCCTCGCCAGTTTCGTGCGGCGACGATTCGGCCAGCAGACTCTCGACCGACTTGTGCAACCGCTGGTCGGAGGCATCTACACCGCCGACCCGGAAAAGCTAAGCCTGAAGGCGACCATGCCACGTTTTCCTGAGATGGAACGATCTCACGGCAGCGTCATCCGCGCGACACTGGCACAACGGAAAATCGACCGCAGTCGCGCCCATGGACAGCAGAACGACATCAATGAGTCCGCCGGCAGCGGCGCGCGTTACGGATTGTTTGCAACGGTCGCCGGTGGCCTGAGTGACATGGTCGCGGCGATTGAGACGACGTTGCTTAAGTCAGGGCGAGTTGCAATAAAACTGGGCGCGGAAGTCAGAGGTGTCGAACGATCGACAGCCGCAGATTCGCATTGGGTTGTTCAACTGCGAGATCAGCGCCCGATAGCGTTCGACGCAGTCATTATGACGTTGCCGACGTATGCCGCGGCTCGAATTCTTAAACCAGCCATTGATTCTGAACTGCACGCCGCATTGCAGGAAATCGAATACGCATCCAGCGCGATTGTCGTGAGCGGTCATCAGTTGTCAGACTTCAGTCATCCGATGGACGCATTCGGACTTGTCGTACCGGCGATTGAACGGCGTAAAATTCTGGCTGTGAGTTTTTCCAGTCGTAAGTTTCCGAATCGAGCGCCGACAGGACAAATCCTGCTGCGAACCTTTGTCGGCGGGGCGATGCAGCCCGAACTGCTGAACAATGACGACGACACGATCGCCGGATTTGTGAACGCGGAATTGCGTTCGATCTTCGGGATGAAGGCCGAGCCGCTGTTCTGCGAAGTGATCCGTTACAACAACGCCATGCCGCAATACCATGTGGGGCACCTCGATCGCGTCGCCCGGATTGAATCACTGCTGCAGAAAACTCCCGGACTGTATCTCGCCGGCAGCGCCTACACGGGCGTGGGAATTCCCGACAGTATCGCCAGCGGCTGGAGTGCCGCTGACTGCGTTTGTCCCGCCAGGGACACCCTGCACTAATTGACGCGCGGCCAGAAATGAGTCCGGTGAGCGGAGTGGCGTTAGCCCTCCGGTACGTCGCATCCGTACCGGCAAGCTGACGCATGCCGCTCGCCAATTCTCTCACTCATGGCCGCGTTGAGCAGAATTTGTACCAACTCCTGCCGCATTTCTGATAGGCTGACGTCTATGAGTCCCGAAGAAATCCAGTTGGTCGTGCGTGAGCAAGGCAATTATTACGTCTTTGATCGGATGTTTTCTGCTGTGGAAAAAGTACGTGAACGACTTGATCGGTCCTGTGCGGCGTTAGAAAACGCTCAGGTTCCCTACGCCGTTGTCGGTGGTAATGCGGTTGCTGCCTGGGTTGCGACAAAAGACGACGGAGCCGTCCGCAACACTCGGGACGTCGATTTGCTTTTGCAGGAGGAAGACCTTGATCTCGCGACAGAAGCGATGCGCAAAGCAGGTTTTATTCGCGAGACAGTATTTGACGTGATCATGTTTCTTGACGGCCCCGACGGAAAGCCAAGTCAAGGAGTCCATATCCTGCTTGCCGGGCAGAAAGTCAAGCCGGAATACGTTAGCCCGACGCCCAGGATTGGCCAGTCCGTGCTGATCGAAGGAAAAAGAATCGTTGAGCTGGAAGAACTCGTTCGCATGAAGCTCAATAGTTATCGCGATAAGGATCGAACGCATCTTCGAGATATGCTGAGCGTGGGCTTGATAGACGCTTCCTGGCCGCCGAGGTTTGAATCGCCGCTTGACCAGAGACTGCAATCGCCGATTGATGATCCCGATGGCTGAGAACTCCGGCATTTTTCTGTCCCACATTTTTCGACAGAAACATGGG
>JAYTAK010001128.1:0-2763 GCA_043737515.1 Candidatus Kuenenia sp.
GTCCACAACCCCGTTCGTTTGCCCGGCTGCGGGTTCTTGAGCCATGCCGACGTTTTTCGAATCGAAGCAATCAAGTGCGTTCCAATTACGATGCCCGCAATCGGAGCCCACCAGTTCAGCATTCGACCGGACCACATGGCGAGTAGTCCCGTAATCACAAAGGCCAGCATTTCACCGCAATGCATGCGACGCGGGCTGAGCTTGATCGCCATGAATGCCAGCAGTGCAGCGGCGACGGCCGACTGTCCCTGAGCCGATCGCAACGTCAGGGCATCCCATTCAAACATCGATCCGATATTCGGATTCCCCGCGACGTTGAAGACCTCCGGATAGATGGCAAACCCCGCCGGATTGAGCAGCGCTGCGGCGGCACACAGTTGAGTCAGCAGAATCGTGCGATGAAACTCACGATCCAGCAATGCGATGCGAATTGATTTCGAGATGACCAGCACATCGCCAAAGCGCCCGATTCCCGCGAGGCCCATCAGCATCAAGCCCATTGAAAACGATCCGTGGATATTGGCCCACAGTGCGTACATCAATGGCATCGCGATCCAACTGAGTTTCGAATGCTTCCGACGCCCGAACATCCAGGCCACGACGACACAATAGAACAACACGCCAGCCAACTGCGGACGAATCACCAGCAACTGACCAAGGTTCACCTTCAGAAAGATCGCACACGCGATGATGCCACCGATGGCGGAATGACTCAATCTCACACTGCGCCACGCAAGCACCCCGAGGCAAAGTGCAATCAACAAGCCGTAACAGAACTGCAGGCCGGTGAGTCCAACGCGGTTATTGATGGTTGCCATGCCGACCTGAGCCAGCCATGGGATGTTGATCATGCGCACGCCGCGACACAGATGCAGGAGCGGCTCGGTGTCGGAGACTGTTCGCGTCTCAAGAATGTTCTGTCCGTAGTTCAGGTGATCCCACAAGTCGGTGTGCCAAAGCGGTTGGTACACCAGCCCGATGAACACAGCTCCAATCAGCAGCACAAAGAGCGCGGACGTCGGCGTGGTGCGAATCCATTCCGGAGTGCGGTCTTCCAGCACACTGGCGTCCGGCAGTTGCGGAGTGGCCCCGAACTCAGGAGATTCGGGAGTTTCAGGTTTTTCGAGCACAGTTGACATACAAGTCGTCCGAATCCGTGAGGCTATGAACGCCATTTCCAAGCGCGTGTTGCAAAAAGTCTACATCATCGGACGACTCGCCTTTCGATTGATTATGCGTTCCGCGAACGGCGACTCGAACATGTCCGCAGTATGTGCTGAAAGTTTCGAAAATATGCGAAAATCTGAATAGATCGATCCGTCCGTCGGTGTCGCTTTTAGCGGAAATACCGAAGAATCCTGTAGCCTGGACATTCACGTCCGAGTTTGCAGTCGAGGATTTTTCAGAAGCCAGCCATCATTGTGTCGCCATGACCGCTCATAGAACGACGGACATGAATGTCCATCCTACAGACGAACGGTCCCCAAAAACATCCTCCAATTCAGTCGCTTGAATCCCATGACATTCCTTCAACCTTTCATCCTCTTCGCGCTCCCGCTGATCGCGTTGCCGATTCTGATCCATCTGATCAATCAGAATCGTCACCGCACGATCCCGTGGGCGGCTACCATGTTTCTGCTGCAGGCCAAACGCATGGCGCGAGGCATGGCGAGGCTGCGTTACATCCTGATCATGCTGGCCCGTATGCTGGCCGTCGCTGGACTCATCTTTGCCATCAGTCGACCGATGTCCGGAGGCTGGCTGGGGCTGACGACGAGCGGAGCACCGGAACTCACGGTCGTCATTCTTGACCGTTCCGTCAGCATGGAGGAACACGACCCGAGCACGGGACGATCCAAACGCGAAACGGCCATCGAAAAACTGTCCGGGGTCTTGCAGGATCTCGGGCGTAACACCCGCGTCGTGCTCTTCGACAGCGCGACGGGAACTCGGCACGATCTGGCTTCGTCGGATGCACTGACTGAACTGCCAGCAGCCGACGCGACTTCCACCAGCGGCGATATTCCCGCGCTGATGCAGGAAGCCACCGAGTACATTCTTGCCAATGAAGCCGGACGCACTGACGTCTGGATTTGTTCGGACCTTCGTCAATCTGACTGGAACCCGGGCGGAGGTCGCTGGGAATCCGTCCGCGAACAGCTTCGTAACCGCGATGGCGTGCGGCTGTATCTGCTGGCCTATCAGGATCTGGCCCCTGACAATTTGTCCGTGTCCGTCAGCGGAGTTCATCGCCGCGAAACGATCGAAGGTGCCGAACTTGTGATGGATTTGAAACTCACGCGAGCGACACCCACCAGCGATCCGGTCCGAGTCCCTGTGACCTTTGTGATCGGTGGCGCGCGTTCGACCGTGGATCTGGAACTGACCGGCAGTCAACTGGTCCGCAATGGTCACACGATCCCGATCGATCGGGAATCCAAACGCGGCTGGGGACGCATCGAATTGCCCCGCGATGCGAATTCATCGGACAATATCTACGACTTCGTCTACGCCGAGCCCGCTGTGCAGAGGACGGTGATTGTGTCTGACGATGCGCAGGTCGCCGAATTGCTGCGGCTGGCGTCGGCAACTCCTTCCGACAGAAGTTTGATCTATGAAGCTCTGGTGGTGGCATCGTCGCAGGCGGCCGTCATCGAATGGGATAAGACGGCACTCGTGCTGTGGCAGGCCCCTCTTCCGACGGACGTTGTGGCAAAGCAACTGGAGTCGTTTGTTGCGCAGGGCGGATGTGCCATGTTCTTC
>JAYTAK010001129.1:0-6309 GCA_043737515.1 Candidatus Kuenenia sp.
CCACTGTTTCTGCAGGAAAATCTGCTCTGGTGCTTTCGCTGGCTTCTATGACTGTCTCCGTCAGCGCTGACGACGATATCGTGCTGTTGGCAGAAGGCAGCATTACCGCCAGTGCAAATGCCGGTCGCGATTTAGCGGTCCTTGCCTATGGCGACGTTCGAGGTGGCTATGTCGCAGATCGCGACGGGTGGATCTATACATACGGGGGCTACGACGCCAGCCTTTATACCGGTCGCGATATTCACTTTGTGTATGCCGTGGGTGACATCGTCGGACCAATCATGGCACTTGGTAATATCGGCACGACCTGGTACGCGTGGGAAGCGGCGCAAAACGGCAATTACGGGATCTACGATTCCGTCTTCAGCCACGGTCGCATCATTTCCGGGATTACGGCCGGACCAAACGGCGGCCACATCGGTTCTGTCGGTGCATGGGGACCGATCGACGGAGACATTTCGGCGAGCGTCAGCATCGGAACCGTACGATCTGCGGGCGAGGTGAACGCGAATGTTTCAGCACCCCAGACGGGCAGCATCATCGAATTCAGTACGACACTCATCGTACAGACGCCAATTCCACCAACGCCGGCATCGATTCGCGCCGAAATCCTGGCGGAAGCAACGGCCATCCGAGCCTTCCTGCAAACGGAACTCGACGACATCGCCGCAGAACTTGCTCAGATGAAGGATGAATTCATTCTCGCGCGTCTGGACGCGCAACGCACGATCGGAGAATCCCGCAGTGAAGCCCGGTCTGCGATCGCGACAGTTCTGCGTGATGCCGACGAGGCATGGCAAGAGTCCTATGATTCCGCTCGCGTGGGACTCAACGAAGCCAGAAATGCCATGGCAGAATCGCTCGTCGCGATCAAAGCCCTGGCCATTGAGATCAGGAACGCTTTGAAGGCCGAGGACTTCTTCGCGATTCTGCGAGCTCAGCAGGCGCGTGTGGAGGTACTGGCTGATCGTAATGCCGTTAGAGGATTCATCACGGCGACTGATGAGATTCTGGCTGGAAACAAGAGCACAGCGAAGGAGAAACTGGTTGCGGCATTGGACGAGCGAAATAACAAATGGGAGGAATTCAAGAAAAAGTACAAGGCACGGCTGGAACAGATTCTGGCACAATATCTCTATGAAAAAGCGTACGCGGCGTGGCTAACGCGTGTGAACAGCGATGGTAACACGGGATCACGAGATTTTTGGGATTTTGACGGCGGCTCAATGCAGGATGAGATCAACAGGATCAAATTCGAGAATGAACAGTATGGCCAACAGGCGCTCGCTGCATTCGCGGAGCTTCTTCCTGGCGCGGGTACAATCCTTGAAGGCTTTAAAGCGTTTACCGGCGAGGATGTCAATGGAAGGAAGGTCGGCAAAGGCGAACGTGCGTTTGCGATTCTGATCACCGCGCTCAGCGTGGCTGGACTCGGTGGCGTGGACGATTTCGGCGAAGCTGCCGTGGACGGCGCGCGGCTCGCCGGACGACATGGTCGGCGTGGTCGACAGATGGAACGCATTGGAGATCTGCCGGACGACCTGTACGACATATCCCGCGACGTTCGTCGTGCTGGCGACAAAGCCGGTGACAATCTCGATGACTTTGGACGAGCGGGCCGCAAAGTCGATGGCGGTGGCTGCTTCCGTCCGGGAACTTCTATTCACAAGATTACGGCCGAAGAGGAAATCGCCATCGCCGCACTGTTGAACGCTGCAGCAGCGGAGGATGAAGCAGGAAATTCCTCATGGTGGATTTTCGCTGCTCTCTCGGCAGGACTGGTCGTCATGGCTCTTCAAACGGAGCGGCAACGTCAACAGCAACAGCGAAAGACCGGACCCGTCGAACTGGCCTCATCGGCCCTGGACGAATTGTTTACCTCCGACACGCCTTGGGAGCCTCCGCTATGGAGTGAACCGCACAGAGAACTCGCCAACTCCTGAGCCATTTTGCCCCGTGTCTCCGACGTGGGATTCCAATTCTTGCATTGTTGATTCCCACACGTCTTCCACAACACTAAACTAAAATTCCTTCGGAGTCTCCATCATGAACACTAAGAACGAAATCTTCGGCATCCACCGCACGACGCTGCTCGTCCTCGCCGTCGCGATCACGTTCGGAAGCTTCAGCGTCTACAAAGCACTCGGTGGCGGATCGGCCAAAGTAGCAGGCACTTTCCAAGTGCCGTCCGCCCCCGTAGGCCGGACCGAGCGCAGCGAAGTTCCGGCAGCCTCAAACCTCGCCTCGGCCATCCTCACCAGCGCCACTGCCCCGCACCCCGCCGTCAAAACCACGCTCACACCGATCGAACAAATCCAGGTCGGCGACCGAGTTCTCGCCGAATCACCCACCAGTGAAGAAGACACCGCGTTCGGCTCAGAGATCGTCCCGTCCGACTGGCGAAAGCTGACACTGCGGGCACCCAAACGGGATGGCACCCTCGCGGAGGTCGTGCTGCTGAGGCCGCTCACATGGCTGAATGAGCAGCACGGCGAAGTCGGCGGCACGGTGTTCATCTCCGTGCCCGAATGCGGCATCGACGGCAACGCTGAAGTACTGGCCATTGATCCGTGCCCCGCAATCCCCTCCGGCGCAGGCCGAGCGGTCACCGGCACTTTCCTGCACCAAGCCACCAGCACGATCACTCTGACCATCGCTGGTCAGAGTGAACCCATTGGCTGCACCGGCAACCATCCGTTCTGGAGCGAAGACCGTCAGACCTTCGTCCGAGCTGACTCCCTGCAACCCAACGAAACCCTCCGCACCGCCACCGGCCTGACAACCGTCGAATCCTGGACCCCCGATCTCAACCCAACTCCCGTCTACAACATCGAAGTCCACGGCGTGCATGTCTATCACGTTGGGACCAGTGGCGTTGTGGTGCATAATCCGGGTGGGTTGCCGATACTCGACAATTGTCCGTGGAAAGTGAAGCCGCGGCATTGGCCGCCCACCACCGCAGACGGTGATCTAATGCATGGAGCATTTGAAGGGTGGCTGAAGGAAAAGTATCCAAATACCGATTTCCACTTTCGAGTAAACCCGCACAGGCCGGGTGTTGACGTCTCGGTTGTGGGTGGTGTCGATCCAGGGTTCTTGCATGCGGAATTAAAGCCATTCACGTCCGGGGCTTTGAACGGGAATCTCCAGAAACAGCTTGGAAATTGGGGCCTAGACGATATCGCGTTGTTTACATACGACGAATTCGGCAACATTTTTCGGTTTGATGCAGGGCTTTGGCCATGAACGAGCTTCAACGAAACTTGAATAACGAAGCTTGGTTTCAGCTTCGCGACGGTAATTATAAAAAAGGAGCTGAACTGCTTTCATCCTGTATTGCGGTACAACCTGAAATCGGAGAGCAAACTGCGCCTTACTACCGAAATCTCGCGATTGTTCAGCTGTGCCTTGGAGATTACCTGGGAGCAGAAGAGATAGAACAAAAACTGGTTCCATCACTCAACTCTCACTATTCCACGGATTTTGAAATCTATGGATGCGCGTTGTGGGTTCGTGGACACTATGACGATGCCCTTGCGAAGTGGAAAGAAGGACTCAACTGCGACTATGCAGATTCTGCAAATGTACAGATCCCACTATTTCTTTGGTTTGGCTATTCATGGCTCCGACGTGATCAATCCGAGGTTCTTGAACTACTGCGACATCGTATTGGGGATCGTCGAACTGGAATCGGCTGGCCACTTCCAATCGCTCAGCATCTCCTTGGTCGCAAGTCTCTGGAGCAACTTACGGCAGAAGCAGAAATGAGTTCTCACGCACACATTCAAATTCGTCAACGGCGGCAAGCTGAGTTCTACGTCGCGGTTCAGAAGTACCTGCTCGGCGAAACGAAACTATTCGCAGCAACAATGAGCAAGATTGCAGCAACGAAAGAGATGCTGTCTGAATGTGAACGATATCTTGCGCAGAGTCTTGTGGGGGACACTCCAAAAGAGACCACCGCGTGAGTCACCTCTGTTGTATGTATTGTCAGCGAATGCCCGGAAGATTCTGCAGTATCGGAGACCGTTTCTTTTGAACAACACTTCCAAGGAACAGTTCCGTATGCGTCGCGGGACGGTATTCATCATTGCACTTGCCTTGGCTTTCGGCATCTTCAGCGTTTACAGCGCCCTCGGCGGCGGATCTCCCAAAGTAGCAGGCACTTTCAAAGTGCCGTCCGCCACCGTAGGCCGGACCGAGCGCAGCGAAGTTCCGGCAATCTCAAACCTCGACACCGCGATCCTCACCAAGGCCGACGCACCGCGACCCGTCAAAACCACGCTCACACCCATCGAACAAATCCAGGTCGGTGACCGAGTTCTCGCCGAATCCCCCACCGGCGAAGAAGACACCGCGTTCGGATCAGAGATCATCCCTTCCGACTGGCGAAAACTCACGTTGCGGGCTCCCAAACGGGACGGCACTGTCGCAGAGGTCGTGCTGCTGAGGCCGCTCACATGGCTGAATGAGCAGCGCGGCGAAGTCGGCGGGACCGTGTTTATCTCCGTGCCGGAATGCGGCATCGACGGCAACTCCGAGGTGCTGGCGATTGATCAGTGTCCGGAGATTCCCGCTGGCGCAGGCCGAGTCGTCACCGGCACCTTCCTGCACCAAGCCACCAGCACGATCATTCTGACGATCGCTGGTCAGAGTGAACCCATCGGCTGCACCGGCAACCATCCGTTCTGGAGCGAAGACCGTCAGACCTTCGTCCGAGCCGACTCGCTGCAACCCAACGAAACCCTCCGCACCGCCACCGGCTTGACGACCGTTGAATCCTCGACCCCCGACCTCAACCCAACCCCCGTCTACAACATCGAAGTCCACGGCGCGCATGTGTATCACGTCGGGACGAGTGGGGTGGTGGTGCATAATGGGACGGGGTTGTTGAACATACTGAACAACTGCGAGTATGTGAGCTTGTTTCACGGTACAAATTTGATTGGCCGGGAAAACATCCTTTCGAATGGAATTCTACCGGTCGCGTGGGACGATGGATTTTTTCACGTCGGTAGTACCGCGAAGTCAGTTGCCAGATGGGGAGACGAACTCGTCGAGATCAGAGTGCCCGCAGACATTGTGCATGACCTTTTCCAATCCGGAATGATTCAAGGGATCGGACACCTACCAGGGAGTTTCAAGATCGATCCACGGGCCTTTGACATCCTAAATCGCTACATTGTGAGATGAATGTTGATTCACATATCTGAAAGAACAGTTCGTCATATCTGGCGTGTTGCAGATGGCGAAATTGCCTTCGTCAATTCACGTTCCGGAACTGGTACAGAATTGCATCTGTTCAACATGGCGAATGGGACCGCAAGTAAAATTCAAGCAATTCCGTCGATAGTAAATGGCGTCTTCCCTGCGGGAGAATTGCTAGTCTGCGTTGAAGCCAACGATAGCAACCTGTTATTGGTTGTTCGTGCTCGCCGCGACTTCAAAATAGTCCGGCAGCGAGTCATTCAGCCAATTGAGCCTTGCTTCAGCTTTGCTTCACTGGATGAGCAATCACACCGCATCTACCTTCTTCGACGAGATCTTTTGCCACGGAGTTCGGTCACGAAGATTGATGTATTTGACTGGAAAACACTGGATAGTTTACAAACAGAGATTTCGATCCCGGATGATCCGTTAATCGGAGAAATCCTCGGAGTCCATTCTATATCTGATCGTATGATTCTGATTACCGAATCAGGGCTCGCCGTGTTTGCCGATGGTGGCAATGATCTACAGCAAGTTCATCAGCTTATCGGCACCGCGAATGTCACGGCAAAGTGTTGCGGACGATTCGGCGTTTGCTCGGATGCGCCAAAGAGCGTGGAGATTTTCAGGTTTGATCCGTTCTGCACAAGAATGCTCAGTATTGATGCGTGCCCAAAGTTCAAGGAAGTACTTTCAGTTGATCTCTGCGATGAAGGCGACTACATCTTTGTTACACTTGCTTTCCGAGCAATGCATTCATCTGACTCGTTTTTTATTCAATTCAAAATAGATCCCTCCGACTTGACTATCGTTGCCCCAACGTTTTGAATGAGATCATTTGTTTCAGAGAAATGGGACAGAGAAATGGGACAGAGAAATGGTGCCAAGAAATGGTGCGCCAAGAAATGGTGCCATCCATCCGTTGCAATGCGGATGAGCATTGTGTAGAGTTTGCGGAAAGTGGGCGGTTGTCGGTGGGCGGTCTTGATTGACGTTTTTTCGGGGGGTCGGCAAATGGCACGTACAAATCGGCGGGATGTGTTGGCGGCGGGCGAGATTCAGGTGGTGCATTGCATCAATCGATGCGTGCGGCGGGCGTAT
>JAYTAK010001130.1:0-2760 GCA_043737515.1 Candidatus Kuenenia sp.
GTGCATGTGATCGCTTCGAAGGATGTGAAAGAAGATGCCCGTAATGCCGAGCGTATTTTCAAAGCAGTCGAAATCAAAGACGATCAGTTCAAAGATACACGTAAGCACACGATAGCAGCAGGTGAGATGACTGCCGAAGGATTTCTGGAAGGGCGATTTGCGGATCCAACAAATGCTGACATTACAGAGTTTCTTACAAAAAACCTGACAGAACTCGACATTCCGTGGGCGTCGCGCAAGAGTCGCCTGGAGTGACAGCGTCGCAATCGGGCTTCCGCAATTGACGCATCATCGAGAAACTGATCGCATAGTTGAAGTACTCCCGCTGAGCGCTGAATGCGACGTTGGCGAGGATTGATTCTGCTTCGGCAGATTCTGCTGCACCGCCGATATCCCGCGCAATTTGTACGCATTGAATCGGCGTTCGCGGGAGTCTGAGTTGTGGATCGGCTTCACCGAACGAACATTCCTGAAAAATCCTGTCGACGAAAAGTCGCCTGCGCGTGATCCTTGTTGCAATGGCGCTCAGATCGACTGAAGCAGAACTTTCGCAGGAGAAAAAAAGTGAAACACTATTACACTCGCCCAGGCATGTTTTTCGCCGGAGTGATGGCGGTTTTGGCAGGCGGCTGCATCACAGGTACGAACACGTTTTCAAACGCATCGGTTCCAACCACCAGGTACTGCAGCATTGATGACACACCAGCACCGGTATTTGACATCCCGGCAGCAGCGGAGCGATCGCCGGTGATGACGAATTCCGAAAGCAACGACGCCAGCGGTGATAAGGTGAGTTTGGTGCCGTAGATGATTCGCAGCAGATTTCTGCCCGCGCGATTCGGCGGGACGGCCTGCGCAAATGGTGTGCTTGCGAGCTGCAACGAGCGACAGTTCAGGATTTCGTGCCCTGAATCCTGTTGATCATCATTTCCACAACCTGCGCAATCGTGAGGTCGGAGGTATCGACGACCACGGCGTTCTTTGCTGGTTTCATGGGGGCATGTTCGCGGTTTTCGTCGCGTTCGTCGCGCTGGCGGAGCTGTTCCATCACCTCGGGAATCGGTTGATTGACACTTTCGTACGCCAACTCACGCTGTCGGCGGCGTGCGCGGGCTTCGAGGTCGGCGGTGACGAAGAATTTATGTTTGGCGTCGGGAAAGACCACGGTTCCCTGATCGCGGCCTTCGGTCACCATGCTTCCGAGTTTGCCAATTTCGCGCTGCAGTTCGACCAGCCGTTCGCGGACCCTGGGATTGGATGCGATGATGGACGATATCGCCGTCACGTCCGGCGAGCGGATTTCCGACGTCACATCTTTTTCGTTCAGCAGCAAGCGATCCTTGTCGAACGAAATCGTGACGCCCCGGGCGATCTGAGCGACCGCTGAAGGGTCGCTTTCATCAGCGGCAGCGTTCAGCACCGCCAGGGCAACGGCGCGGTACATCGACCCGGTGTCAAGAAATCTGAAGTTGAGCCGTTCAGCGAGTAACCGGGCCACGGTGCTCTTGCCGGAGCCTGCTGGTCCGTCAATCGTGATGATCATGTTCGCGAATATCCTGGAAGACTAACAGCACTTCTTTGATTTGATACGCAGTCAGATGCACGACGACGCCCTGATCGGTCACTTCCGCTGCGACTTTGTTGGACCTGTCTGCATTCACTACAAACGCAGCCGCTGGCCGACGCGCCGTCCGCACAAGGCACTTTGCTGACGCCCCTTCAGTTTCGGTCAGCAGCAAAGACAGCTCTTCGCCCGAATCGTCGGTTGCCGCCCGCACTTTGGCATGAACCAGTTCCACGTTTCGGGCTGAAAGTCCCAGGACCCAACTACTTGCCATCGACGACGGAGCGGCACCGGTCGTCTGAGTCACGATGGCAGGTGTCATCGCATCGACAGCGGTTCGCAGCGGGAAGGATTGATCAAAATCGATCGTAAACTGAAATTCCCGAGACGGTTCGCTTTCGACAATCAGCAGACTGTCGAACATGCGCGGCCCTGATCGGCGATGATAAGGACGCCCGTGAGTTGCGATGATGACACGGTGATCCGGATCGCTGATTTCCACATAGTCCGGCGATTCAAAGCGTTCTGCTCGAAAGCCGGCCGCGTGCCCCATGACGCTGCGTGTCACTGAGGCCGCTTCATTGTCCCATGCGAAACGGCAGCCAAAATATGTCAGCCAGGGATTGCCTTTGACGCGAGTATCAAGTCGATCGAAAGTCAACATCACATGAATTCGCGGCTGCGCGCGATCAATCGATGTGATCTGCCGCACGATGGCGAGCGTGGAACCGTCAACGGGTGACCGCAGCTCGGCCGTTGTTTCAATCGAAGCAAACACGGTGCCGACATGGAGAACCCGGTGCTCGGTGAGATGCGCCGTTGAATAGGCAGACTTGCGAATTTCGCCGCTTCCGTCATCTGGCAGCGTCTGATCCCGTTCGTAGCGAAAGCACGCATGCTGGCTCAGGCGATTCCCGCGTTGCCGATGATACGTC
This sequence comes from Candidatus Kuenenia sp., assembly GCA_043737515.1. Classification (GTDB taxonomy): domain Bacteria; phylum Planctomycetota; class Planctomycetia; order Planctomycetales; family Planctomycetaceae; genus SXXK01. The sequence continues at coordinate 2,500 of JAYTAK010001130.1, forward strand.
ACGGCTGCGATGCCCCCGGAACGGTCGCTGAGCGTGACTTCGAAGTGCCGATTACGCAGCGTCAGTGATTCGGCGAGCGGGGGTTCACGAGGAATCGGTTCGAGAAGCGACTGCGGCGTCTGACCGGATCCGCATTCGACGAGCCACGCAAATCCACCGGGGGGCAGTTTGATCAGCAGTCGTTCTTTGTTGGAGGTACGCTCCGCAAGTTCGATCATGTTCGAAGCTGCCGGACGTTTCCATGAATCGGGCCATGCCACA
>JAYTAK010001131.1:0-6303 GCA_043737515.1 Candidatus Kuenenia sp.
GTAAATAAACGGTGCAACGCACCGAACATTCCAGATTGGTTTACGCGGCCCTACATCGCGTCGGGCAGATTCTAGCCATCCCTCCAATAATATCAATCAATATTGTTAGATTCTTTTTGAGATTGTCGGCTTGCCGGATGCTTTGCAAGGCGATTCAATCCCTTGATGAGCAAAAAGAAAAGCATATCGGCACAAAAACCACAGCCGGACGCCACTTCAGAACGACGGCAATATCTGTTGAATTGTTCCGGAGACGAATCGGAACTCTTCGAACGAGTCAGCGCAATTGAAGGCGACCGAACGGTTCAGCAATGGCTGTTGCGCATGGCCCGCGTCCGGGCTCGCAAAGTGATCGATGCCGAGAAGAATGGCACTCTCGACCAACTTTAGCCGCCGCGGCTGTGGCTCAAGTCGACTCCCCGGACGCTGTCACCCATTCCAGTGCCGGCCGGCAGCAGCTCCGCACGCTTCAACGTTGCCGGCATTCTCACGTGAACCCGCCCACTGCGCGGCGTTGACGACCTGCAGTACTGGTCTCTCCGGATCAAGCTGCGCTTGTTGGTAGCCAATCAGTTTGCCGCCTCGTACGATATTTCCTGATCGTCGCTGCGAGTTGCCCACAAAGACAAGTCTCTCCGCGCCGGCTGTGTCTCACAATTTGGTTTTGCAGGTTAGATTTGTTCCACCGCAACCCCTGAGGCACAGTCATGGTCAAGCAATCGGATCCGGATGATGTCGTACCGTCGCTCGAATCGTTGTTTCCTCCGAACGAAGGCAACAGAGCGACACTTGGCGTGAACTTTCCCCGGTCAATTGCAGCTGCAATCCGCCGGCGTGGAAATCTTCGGAAATCGATCAGCGAAGAAATCCGCGCAATGATCGATCCAGCCAAACTTCAGGCGTTGCTGCGAGCGGATGCCGACCATCAGGCGAAATGTTCCAACCGGAACTGAAAGAAAGTGTGTCTCCATCTCTGCTACTTCCCGATGGTCGCAGGAAGTGAGACCCTCAGGAAGTACCTTGACCGGGGGGGGCCTGTTGAGCCCGAAACGGCTGGATTCGCCCCGGAACTGTGCCAGCTCTGGTTCTGCTGATCGATATTTCGACCGAAATACAAAACGCGTGCCAGCCTATTCGCTTTGGCCACCTGGTTGAAAACCTGACTCGCGTCGCATCGGCCCGCAACATCGATGATGCACAACGCCGCCCCGAATCGCCGGCCAACCACATTCCCGCCGCGCCTCGAGTCTTCACGCTCCGTCGTGCATCGCCACCGGCTGCCGTGCTGTGATACACTTCCGCCGTCATGCAAGACGTTGAGTTTGGGATGCCCGCCGGCGAGTGACTCCGCCGGCCATGGGTTCAAACTCAGGAGCGGCGGCACTTAGCAGGATGCGACAGTCCGCCGATTCGGCATCAATGCCCGGTCAGTGGGCAAACGATAGAAGGCCGGTCGAGCAATCGATCGGCCTTCGTTTTCCTGATGCTATCTGATGCGTTTCAAGACAACGCCTTCGCCTTTAGACGGCACTGGCGAACTCCAGTACGCAACCAATCCATAATTCCCTTCACTCGTCACGTTTTCTTCGACGTGAAGTTGAAAACCGCGATTGAGTTTCTTTGGCGGCTTGAGTCCAAGCGCCACGCATGCACGTTCAATGCCGTCCAAGATTTTCGCATCTGTCTTCTTCTCGGCTGACTTCTTTTTTTTCATCAATGACCTCCAATTCAAAAGCGATGATCTTCAAACCATTGATCTTATCGACTCATTCACGATCGTAAAACTTGCACCATTTTGCATGCCCACGGCGGTCACAATAGCTTTGAAGTCGGCAGCTGCATCACACGGGCCCGGCACAGAATCGACGCAGCGAGAGCACGGCGCATCCGAAGGGGCACGCCATTGGCCGCTGCTTTGACTTTCGCCGAGCGAGTCCAGCCCTGCAGCTCGATTGGAGCGTTCAGACTTTAGCGACGACAAACGCCCGGGAAATCTATGTAGCGCGCGGTTCTCGCCGTGACCGCTTTCGCCGGATGCCTTTTTTCCGATTTCGCCTGCACTCGTTCACAAGGTGTGAGACGTGGATTCTGGGCATCTCACATACGCCTTTCTGCTTCGGGACCTGGTCGGGTTCCGGCCTCTTTTTGGCGTTTTTCTGTACCAATTCCAGCAGATATCTTCCCACGGGTATGAGTAGACTCGGGTGGTACCAAGCCACGTCGGCGCCCAGAAACAACCCTAGCCATAGCAAAAATGCAGAAACCACGGTGGCCACTGCTGTTGTCGTTCGATACTCTCTCATTGGACGAGACCTCGTCTACGACGCATCGCGATCCTGGCTACGGAATTCGTGATTCGTCTGGTTAAATGGGAGCCGCTGTGAACAATTCACAGCGGCTCTTTTCATTGACTCCCGCCCGTGTGCTGCCCGCGCAGGACAACTGCAAGCATGAATTCGGATCTTTTTTGAATCGCCAATTCGCAGAACCTCTGCCCTATACACGAACCGTCCGAGCCGGACGAAAATTCGTCGCAGCGCTCGGCGATCGCAACGGCGTTTTGGCGGGATTCCCGTTTGCGATGCAAGACCATTTCGGTCGGTTTCTGCACTGACTACGTTCGGAGCGTCAACTCGGTCGCCCACTTCACCGCCTTTCAAATTGTGCATCTCCATTTTTCAAAATCGGGCTTTTCGAGATTTGATAACACTCAGTCGAGTGTTATGATTTGTCGAAACATGAAGGCATATGAATGAGCTGGGACACAATCATCTGGGACGAAGAACAGGGCGGAAACGTCGATAAGGTGCAGCAGCACGGATTGACGATCGACGATGTCGAAAATGCCCTGTGTGATCCGATCAGCCACGACTTGAGTCGCAGCAGTGGTCGCCCGATGATCTGGGGGCTGGCGGTTGACGGGCGGTTGATCGTTGTGGTGTACGAAGAGATCGATGAATTCACGGTCAGGCCGGTCACGGCCTGGACAGATCGAGAGAGTGAACGATGAAAAAAGCACTGAAACGAGTGTCCGGCAAGACGCATCCTCTGACGAATGCTGAGCGAATTGAGCATCAGAAGATTCACGACGAATTGCCCAACGATCCGGAGGTGAAGTCGCAGGCTAGCAGAATTCAGACTGAGCTGCAGGATCGACGCTGTGAATACGAGGACGTGGTGACAGCCTTGAAGGCTGCTCGTGAGACTCGCGGGTTGTCTCTGCAGGATCTGTGCGACAGAACCGGGATCACTCGCGCCAGCCTGTCGCTACTGGAGAACGGGCATGGAAATCCGACCATGACGACGCTGCGGCGTGTTGCCGACGCGATCGGAGTGGAAATTCTGGTGTCTGTGAAAGGTTAGATCGTCGGAGATTCGAAGTGGCATCGGTCTCAAAAATACCGCCATTCATACCGCCATTCCAGTTGTACAACGGCGAACTGTCGTGTATTTTGCCGGACGAATGACACCAAGGACTTTGACAGAAACCCAGTGTTTTACCGTCGTAAATGAACATTTATGAACAGTCACGAAACCCCGAGTTCTGCCCTGAAAATCCTGGTGTCGGGGGTTCAATTCCCCCTCTGCCCATTCGACAAAACAAAGGGTTTCCGAAAAAATCGGAAACCCTTTGTGCGTTGGATAGTCCCAACAATAACCCCAAACTCAATTCATTGGGGTTCTGATTCAGTCGGCTGAATCAAATTCGCGGTTGCCGCCATCACCGGACAAAAATCACTTTCTGCTATTCTGGATGTCTGACTGGTTTGGGCATTCATCGCAAGACAGTCGATTGTGAACTTGTCACATAACGCAGTTTGCGGCGCGGGTTACTACCTAAGGTGTTCATTTGCGAGTGTCATAAAGCGTCACAAACGAGATCTGCCATGAGCAGGCAATCAGTGTTTGGATTTGACTCATCCCGAAGCCTGCGTGACCATTCAATCCATTCAACCAGGAAGCATCATTCGCGGACCGACGCTGCCAGAAGCCGTTGAAGTTCTGGCTGTCACTCCGTTTGGCACTTCCCTGAAAATCATTGGCCGTGGCCTGAAAACAGGGCTTACTTATGATCCGGTACTCAACGCGACGCAGGTTGCCCAGCTGACAATCTCTGCGGAAACCGAACCGTTTGACGGCGACGCACGATTATTCCGACTTGGCATTGAGGCACAGCGGCTTGGGTTGGCGTACGAATATGATCCATTTTTCTCGCTGTCCATCGCCCGTGTCGATCCGCTGCCACATCAATTGGAAGCTGTCTACGGCTACTTTCTGAAACTGCCCCGCATCCGTTTTCTTCTGGCTGATGATCCAGGTGCTGGCAAGACTGTCATGGCGGGCCTGTTGCTGAAAGAACTCAAAGCTCGTGGTCTCGTTCGGCGAGTCCTCATCGTCACGCCAGCGAACCTGACCTTTCAGTGGCAACGAGAACTCTCCGAAAAGTTTCGCGAGAAATTCGACGTCATCCGTGGCGACGTGCTGCGTGCCAACTATGGGCAGAACCCATGGCAGGAACGCGATCAGGTGATCACGTCGGTGTCCTGGGTTTCCATTGTCGAAGACGCCCGTGAAAGCCTGCTGCGGTCGCGCTGGGATCTGATCATTGTCGACGAAGCACACAAGATGAGCGCGCCAGCCGATGACCGAAAGACGTACGCCTATCGGCTTGGAGAATCGCTCTCCAGGATGACAGACCACTTTCTGCTGATGACCGCGACTCCGCACAAGGGGGACCCTGAGCACTTCCGACGGTTCTTGGCACTGCTGGATCCGGACGTCTACGGAAGCATCGAAAGTCTGCAGAGGGCAATACGCGAACATGAGGCTCCGTTTTACCTGCGGCGAACCAAAGAAGCCCTCGTCTCGTTTCCGGATCCAGAGACCGGTGAGGTTCATAAGCTGTTCACCAAACGCGATGTCCGCACTGCGGCGTTTGATCTGGACGGTGAAGAGCTGGAGTTCTACGACGAACTGACTCGATACGTAGAAGATCAATCTATGGTCGCCGCGAGTCAGGAAACTGCGCGAGCCCGTGCCGTCGGCTTTACAATGGCAATGCTGCAGCGTCGTATGGCCTCGTCGGTGTATGCGGTCCGCAGAAGCCTGGAACGCATGCGGATCCGGCGTCAGAAAATTCTCGACGATCCTGAAGCCTACCGGCAGGAACAAATTGAACGCAAGTTGCCGGACGACTTCGATGAACTTACCGAAGAAGAGCAGACTCGCCTGATCGAAAAACTCGAAGACGAGGTCCTGACCGCTGATCCGGCAACGCTCCGGGAAGAAATCGGACGACTCTCAGTACTCGTAGACCATGCACGGCAGTTGGAAATCCGTGACATCCAGACAAAGCTCCAAAAGCTGCGAGCCATCTTGAAAGAAGAGGGCATCTTTGACAACCCCAAGATGAAGCTGCTGATCTTCACTGAGCACAAAGACACGCTCGATTATCTTGCTGCCGATGGTCGTGATGATCGGCCGCTTGGGAAGCTGCGAGAATGGGGGCTGACCCTGACTCAAATTCATGGAGGAATGAAGATCGGCGACCGCGACACTCCCGGCACTCGCATCTATGCAGAACGTGAATTCCGTGAATCCGCTCAGGTGCTTGTCGCAACCGAAGCCGCCGGTGAAGGGATCAATCTGCAATTCTGCTGGCTGATGGTCAACTTTGACATTCCATGGAATCCGGTGCGGCTTGAACAGCGGGTTGGCCGCATCCATCGCTATGGGCAGGAGAAAGATTGTCTCGTCTTCAACTTTGTGGCCCAGAACACTCGTGAAGGCCGAGTGCTTCAAACGCTAATTGAACGCTTGAAGGAAATCCGGGAAGACCTCGGTAGCGACCAGGTCTTTGACGTTGTCGGTGAAATCTTCCCTTCAAACCTGCTGGAGAAGCTGTTTCGGGAGATGTACGCCCGGCAAACGAATGAACATCAAATTCAGGACCGCATTGTTCGCGACGTCAGTCTGGAGAAGTTTCGGCAGATCACCGAATCAACACTCGAAGGACTCGCAAAGAAGGAACTCAACCTTTCCGCCATCGTCGGCAAATCTGCTGAGGCCAAAGAGCGGCGACTGGTTCCGGAAGTCATTGAACAGTTCTTCACTGCCGCCGCACCGGAAACGGGTTTAACGTTGAAAAAGGTGTCTGGAACTTTGGAGGCATCAGCAACACAGAGCAAAAGCCTGATGCCGGAGAGTTATCGCGGTAGGGACCGCTGTTGCCAGCGGCCCCCCGCACAGATCCGTACTTGAAGAATTACCTCATACGGCTCCTACCTTGAGTCGGGCGCGAAA
>JAYTAK010001132.1:0-6300 GCA_043737515.1 Candidatus Kuenenia sp.
CGGACCGTGCGAGCAACTTTGTAGCCACGTTCGCCAGAACGTGGGCGATCCAGAGGAAACCCACGCTCTGGCGAGCGTGGCTACGTTGGGTTGCGGGCGCAGCCCGCGCCAAGTGCCAGCAGTCTCGTGCGCGCAGATCCCGTAAAGGATTGGCGTCACTTTGGTGGCAAATCATTCATCTCGCATGAAAACATTCGCGACAGATGGGGGTATATCCCACGTGGGCTATCCCTCTCTGGAAACATTCGAAATCCTGTTAGAACCCTCGCATACGAACGCCGTCCCGCAAATATGCAGAACAAAGATCAGCGAACGGTGTTTACCAAAACGGTTGAAGCAGAGCATTGAAGGAACAGGCTCATCATGCAAACACTCATTGATCGTCGCCCCGTACCGTCAGAACTACCTCAAAGCCAGACAACGGATGCCGTTATCGCGGATAATAACCGCGTCAATGCGGAATCAATGGCATGGTGTCTGAAAGCGTACGGAGGTTTTCGCAATGTCACTGCTGTTTCAACCGCTCCGGAGCTGCTGCAGACAATTCGCAGTCAACGTCCGCAGGTTGTGTTGATCGGCGAACGCCTGATTGTGGCAGGGCTGCGGGATCTTTTCTCTGAACTTGCCGTGCGGCTTGGTGAAACCAGAATCGCTGTCTTCGCGGATTCACTCACAGACCGCCAGTTGGACCTGATCGCCAATAATCGCGTCACAGGCATGTTGTCACGGGCCGATTCCGTGAAAAAAATCAGTGAACAACTCAGCCAGACAGCGGCGGGAACGCCGGTACTTTCCGAACACCTGAATGCCCGTCTGCAATTGTTGAAGGACGGCAATTTCCGATGTGCTGCCAGTGCTCAGATGCAGAAACTCACTGATCGGCAGTGGGACGTCCTGCTGAATATCGCTGAAGGTCGCCGCGTCTCTGAAGTGGCTGAAGCTCTGTCGATCTCCCAGAAAGCCGTTGAAAGCCACAAGTACCGCATCATGCGCGTCATTGGGGCCACCGACCGAGTGGATCTTTGCCGGTGGGCAATTCGCGAAGGGCTGATTGAAGCATAGTCCAGCCGCAGTCGCTGTTCGTTTTGGCAACCTCCAGACCGTGACGTGTGGTTTTTTCTTGCGCAGAATCCGGGAAAGGATCATAGTGGCAGTTTTTCTCGTGGGGGTGATGTACCACGAACAAAAAACATTTGCTCTTTGGAATCAGGGCTTGATCGAAGACTACGAGAGTTCAACGGGTTGTTACATTGACGCCGCACTCCCGGAGGATGCGATCAGATGGGGCGAATGCATTGGAGCGGCACTTCTTCGGCATGTGAATTCCGACGATTCGCTCGACTGGAAGGGGTTGGGGTACTATTGTTGGTTGGAGGATTCGCCGGAAACTTCCAACTGGAAACATTGCCTGGATTTTTTTCCGTATGTGAAATACGGTGTGATGCCGCCCCTCCATCAGATGACGTCGGAGGCATACCGAATCTGGGAACAATTGAGGACAAGCTGATGATCACTTCAAACAAATCGCGCCTGGCAGGCTGGATTCTGAGCGGCCTGATCTCTGCTTTCCTGATTGGCGGAAGCGCGGTCGGGAAATTCGTCGAATGGGAAGGGAAGGCGACGATGTGCGAACATAAGGGCTATACCAATGAATTGATCATGAAGATCGGTGTGCTGGAAGTGATTCTGGCGATCCTGTTTGTGATTCCTCGCACGGGATTCATCGGAGCGATCCTGCTCACAGGCTATCTCGGTGGTGCCACCGCGACTCATGTGCGCGTTGGCGACCCGTTTTTCATGCCGATCGTTATCGGTGTTGTGATGTGGATCGCCCTGGGACTCCGTCGCCCGGAAGTGTTCAAGCTGGCGAAAGGTTGACGGCCAGGTCTTCGACGCAGTTGAAACGATTTTGTGACGTCCACTCGCAGATCAGGTGGCCTTCGCGGCGAGTCGAGATATTCGCACATGCCGGTCGAAATGTGCGGTGGCAACCTGCAGACCGTCGGGGTGGAGGTCCATATCGCGAGCGAGCCCAGGCAGTTGAAAACGGTGATAGTCTTTCTCTGTGTCTGGCTTCCAGAACACCAGAAATCCGCCACTGCCGCCGCCACTGAGTCCCATGATGGACCCGTCGCTCAGCCATTTCAATCGCCAGATCACGCCCTGAGTAATGCCTTCTGCAATCAGTTGTTTTTCCAGTTTCTGAGTCTCCCAGTCGTACAACAGCACGAGCGGTTCATGGACGGCCCCCAGTGGATTCGTGGCTTTGTACAAACCGCCGGCCACCAGCCACTTGCCGTCAGGACTGACGGCGATCGCTCGAATGCCGCCAAAATCGACCTGCTGCCCGCCGTTGTACGAATGCAGTGGAGTGGCATCAAACGTGCGCACTTCTTTCCCGGTCGCGACTTCCCATTGTTTGAGTCCGCCGATGAGGTCACCGCTGAGGAGAAACTGGCCCTGCGGATGAAAAGTCACGCAATACACATGTCGCGGGTGCCCGATGAATTCACGCACGAGGCTGCCGTCGTTGATGTTCCACAATCGCACAACATTGTCGTTGCCTCCGCTCACCAGCAGCGTGCCGTCAGGACTGACGTCGAGCGTTCGGATCCAGCCTTTGTGAGCATCGATGCTGCGAATCGGCTTCGGTTCAGCCGCTGCGGATTCCCACCATGTGATCTTTCCATCGCATCCGCCGCTGATGGCATGAACTCCGTCCTTTGAACACGCAAGCGCGCAGACCCATGTCTGATGACCGCCGTTGATCACCGTGCGCACTCCATCCGCCAGATTGAAACGTTCGACGGCAGCATCTTCTGAACCACAGAAAACAAATCGACCGGCGGGGTCGAATCGACACGCATTCAACGGCCGATCATGCGGCCACTGCGAAACCATATGCGTCTGTTTGGGATCAAATCCTTCGGGAATAGTCATGGCATCACCTTACGACCTTTGCCAGAATAACTTTAGCAATCAGACTCAGTTGGAATCTAAAAACTCGAAATTCGAAATTCGAAGGAAATTATAAATTACAATAAAAAAACGCTGGCAAATCAGAATGCTTTGAATTTCATGCTTTGAATTTGTTTCGGATTTCGACATTCGGATTTCGGGTTTCATTTTGGAGAGCTGAAACGGTCAATTCTCCGCTGGCTCTTATGTCAGCAGTTGTGAAACAGCGCCGGTCGATGGATCGGCGATCGGCATGTCGCGACCGTCGATATTAAACGATCCGGTTGAATCCACTCCGGCAGCCTGCAGGTACGTATGAAACAGGGCACCGTGATCGACCTGTCCGTCTTCGACCGCTGTCCCGTTCGCATTTGTCTTTCCGTAAACGGCACCGCGTGGAATGCGACATCCGGCAAGGCACACCGACCATGCCCGCGACCAGTGATCGCGCCCGTAATACTGGTTGATATTCGGAGTCCGCCCGAATTCTGACAGCACCACAATCAACGTGCTGTCGAGCATCCCGCGTGCGGCCAGGTCCGCGACGAAGCAGGAAAACGACCGATCAAATTCCCCCATCTGCTCAATGTGGAAGTTAAAATTCTCATTGTGCGTGTCGTAATTCGAATGCGATAACTGCACACAGGTGATTCCCTGTTCCAGCAGTCGCCGAGCCAGGAGACAGTGGCGTCCGAAGTCGTGAGTGCCGTAGCGCTCGAGGTCAGCAGCAGGCTCCTTTGTGACGTCAAACACGTCGCGTTGCCGCATGAGCTGCTCCGCCTGCTCGTAGGAATACGCGAAAGCTTCGGTGACTGCCGTGCGACGACGATTCAAAAAGCGTTCGTTCACGTTGCGTCGAAAATCCTGCCGTGCAGCATCGGACGCTTCCGCTATATGTTCCGGGCGTGTCGTATTCTGAGGTGGATTTCCGTTGCCCAGATAGATGCTGGAATACTTCGGCCCCAGATACGCTGAATCATTCCCGCGACCCCCGCTGCCTCCCGGTGTAATTAAAATATGCCCCGGCAACGCACTGTCGGCGGGTGTCAGGGCTTTCGCAGCGACAGCACCAATCTGCGGAAAGTTGCCGACAGGAGTCTGACGACGCCCCGTCAGCATCATGTACGCGCCTTTTCCATGGTCGTCTTCGCTGGTGTTGACGCCGCGAGCCAGACACAGATGCTGCATCTGCTGAGCCGTCTGAGGAAGCAGTTCACTGATGTGGATGCCGGGAACCGATGTGGGGATCGAGAGAAACGGCCCACCGGTGTCCGTGCCTGGTTTCGGATCCCAGCTCTCCAACTGACTCAGGCCGCCATGCATGTTGAACACTACGATGCGTTTCTGGTCCGATCGCAATTGCTCGGCAACCGCAGGGCTTGAAAACACCCCCAGCCCGCCCGCCATCATTCCGGCACCGGTCGCTGCCATTGTACCCAGAAACTGTCGCCGAGCGATTCCGTGCTCAGTTGAACGGCATGCATAATTGATCTTCATGATTCGCTACGCCTCAAGACTAATGATTGAACCGAAACTCCGCTGAATTCAACACAGCCCAGACAAGTTCCTGAGCCGCCACGTTTCTGTCGGCAACTCGGCTATTCAGATAGTTCGTGACTTCCGTGATTTCATCTTCGCCAGGCATCCGCGTGAGAATGCCAAGATACATTTCTTCAGCAGCCATTCGCGGGTCAGTCTGCTTGACCACGCGCTCTGTCACATTGTCTGCAGCAGGAGCAACCCAGCCGTTGACTGACCCGCCATTGCCGGTAAACAACGCCTGATCTGCTGTCGAAAAGAAATCACCCTGTGGCTGTCCCGCCGCCGCGCCGTAAAACGTTACAAACGTGCCAAGATTGCTTTTCAGTTTGTCGAAAGTCTTCTGTTCAAGTTCGACATTGCGCGCCGCCACGACAGCCGCGTCTTGCTTTTGTTCGTCGCTCAGAGGACTCGACTTGTCCAGTTCTGCCACTTCAGCCTGCCAGTAGCGATCGTAAACGCCCGTGACTCGAAAGACGCTCCAGCAGAGTTGTTCAGGAGTCAACGGCTTCAGTGACGCCACGGTAAAGTCACTGATCAGGCGATTTTGAATCTCTGAGACGGAGGAATTCAATTCTGATTGTTTACTCGTTAGATCGGTCTTCGCGACGGACAAAGCATCAGTTGCCGCCACGAGGATCTGCTGGCGGCGAGTCTGTTCAGTGCCGGAATCGCTCATGGATTTTTCAGCGGATGCCAGTAATTCCGTCGCCGTCTTCAGATTCACTTCGTACTGAGTGACGACCGGTGCATATTCACTGAGTTGTTTCTGAGCGGTCGCCAGTTCTGTTTCGCGTGACTTCGCTGTTTCCGTCGCCGCAATGATCGACTGGCTTCGCTCCGGGAGCTGCGACAACTGCTGAACCGTGTGAAGTCGCTGATCGAGAGCTGCGAGCATCTGAGAATCCGTTGCTGCCTTACGCCGCGCGGGGAGCATCGTTTGCTCCGCCTGCATCATCGCAGCTTTCAAGGGAGCCAGTTTTGCAAGAGCCGCATCGATCGGTGACTTGGCAGCATTCATCGCCTCTGACAGCGGTTTGAGGGCGGTCGTCTTTTCTTCAATCGCCGGTCCCAGCGCCGTCGCCTCGGCGATCAGTTGTTCGGATCGTGCCAGAAGTTTCTGCGCAGCATCGGTCAGTTCTTTATCGCCCGCCAGCGACTCGGTCGCCTGCCGCGCTGCGACGGCGGCCTGCTGCAATGTCGTGGCAATGTTCTGTTTGGTGAGCTGTTGCGAAGTGACGTCCGCAAGGGCTTTGCTTGCTTCGTCGGCTTTCTTTTTCGCTTCGACATAAACGTTTCGGGCAGCATCCAGTTCTGCAGCGGCAGGCAATGTCGCCGCCTCGGCTTGATGCCACACTTCGAGCGCCTTGGCATAGATGTCTGCCGATTCCTTTCCCGCTTGTTCGAGCGGTGGCTGCTGCTGCTTCATCTCTGCCAATTGTGTCGTGGCCAGTTCCGCCACGGAAGCCAGATCCGCTGGCACGTCGAACGCACGCTGGTACGTTTCGCTCAAAGCGATTTCGCGAAGAAAGGTCTGCATGTTGTAATTCATCGCGGCAAAGCGTTCGCCAAGAATTCGGAGCAACTCCGGATCAGTCGCCGGGTTGTCGGGATGATGCAGATCCAGCGGATGCACAAGGCCGCGGCCAAACATGTGAGCCCACAACCGATTCGCGATGTTTTGATTGAATGCCTGGTTCGTTCCATTCGTCGCCAGTTCCGCCAACTTTGTTCGACGACTGAACTTCGGCACAGACTTCACGTTGTCCGCAGGTGCAACCAGATATTCGTCGCCCGGCAGAA
>JAYTAK010001133.1:0-2758 GCA_043737515.1 Candidatus Kuenenia sp.
GCCAGGACCGGGTGGACGTTGACCGGTAGCGAAATCGTGTCTTTGCCGGGGTAGTGCGTCGTGGTATCGCGAGAAAACACGCCAGCAATGACACCATTCCGTTCCGGGAATCGCCGGACGTATTCGTCCTGCCGGGGTTCATCTCCCTTCCGCGTGCGATACTCCCATTCCATGGCCAGAAGTTCCGCCAGAAGTCCGTCGCGGGCGGCTTCCGGAGCTTCCGCCAGGAATGTCTCCATGCGCGGGGCGTCACCCTTCACCAACTGCCGATCGAACCGGTCACCCAGTTCATCGATCTCGGACAGTTGCTGATCGGTGAGCGACAGGTAGGCCGGATTTCTGATGGAAGGGTCGTGCATGAAATTCAAATTAAAAACGAAGGTTAAATATATCTCAATGCTCCAAACGGTAAGGGACTCCGACAGGATTCGTGTCAGGCTAGTCATTCCTTCCCGTCATGCAGCCCCGCTTCCACCCAGATTCGACGGACCCGTTCCAGCTTCCGTTCGATTGTTCGCCTCGTGCATTTCAGTTCGTCGGCGACTTCTCCGTTTTTTGCCCCCTGAAACTTGAGCAACACGATCTTCTTCATCGTGTCGTCAGGAAGCGCGTCGAGCAGTTGGGTACAGCTTTCAGAGACTTCGGCCAGCACATCGGGCGTCTGTTGGTTTCCAGCGATCGCGTTGATCCCGGCGCCGCCATGTTCAGCAAACCCGGATTCACCTCGGATGGCTCCTCCGCCTCGCTTCTCACGATTCAGGTATCGCCGTTGTGCCGAGATTTTTCGAGACGTGATGACGACCAGCAGGCCCCATAACGCATCGCGATTGTCAGCGTCAAGTCGGCCATCGGCGAGACCACGACAGAGACTGTGAAACGCACTGTTCGCCGCGTCGTTCTCGTCGTAGCGCCGACGGATCTGCGAGTCGAGTTTCTGACGCGCGAACTCATGCAGCCGCGTGCAGATGTGTTGCCACAGTTGTTCGGCGGCCTGCTGATTCCCGACTGCAAGCTGGTCAATCCAGCCTGTGACTGATTCGCTTGCCATACCTCAAAGTCCAGAAAAGTCTCGCCCGTAAACCAAGGCCTCGATTGCTGACCGAGTTTAAAGCAACCCAGGAAACAATGAAAAGTGATTTCCTGCCAGAAATCTCCGAATTCTTGAAGGCAGCCTGTCGGACCTTTGGGGCGGTTGAACATTAAGGTAATGCCGGAGCGCCGGCCTTTGTGGCTGGCTCCAGACCGGATTGACCCCAATACGTCTGCAGCGTTGCTTTCTGATCATTTTTCCATTGCAGGAAAGACCCATTATGTTCCTACAGTCCTGGCTTTCGTCACTGAATTCGTCCCGTCGCCGTACCCGCAAATCGACTCGCCGGTCCAGGCCTCTCGCGTCCGCTCGCCCTGCGTTTTCTGAATCGCTGGAAGTTCGACAGATGCTGACCGTGACCGTTTTCGCCACGTTCGATCCTTGGATGGCCGGGATGCCTAACGGTTCGACTGCCAGTAATGGCAGTTTTGTACCGACCAACTCGCCGGTTCAGGCCGATGTCACTGTGATCGGCGGCCAGGCTTACAAGTTTACCGCGGGGGGCGCGGCCACTTTCAATGGTGTCCAATATAGCGGCCCGGATGGATTTCCAAATCTTTTTCGTAGGCACGGCAACGGTGCAGAGAATGGGATTGGAGACATTAACGTTCAACTCAGTGCGTTGCTCGGAGTCTTCCTTAACGATTCCCAGCCGAGCACGACAGTAGCTCCGTCATCAGCCCTGGACTTTTCAACTCCGGGCAGTATGAATTTTACGACGTTGTCGCCAGCGCTAAAGCAGCCATTCTTCATCGGCGACGGCTTCACGAGTACGGGCACAATTCAGCAGCAGTTCGTGGCACCAGCCGGAGCCACACGGCTGTTCCTGGCAACGATGGACGCCACCGCCTTTAACAGAGGCAACGAAGGTTCTTACAGAGTAACCATCGCTCAAGTGAATCCGAACACGCCGCCGGTGGTTCAGGCCAACGCCGCTGCCGTCAGCGCTAACGAAGGCGGCACGGTCTCTAACACGGGCACGTTCTCTGATTCGCAGGGCAACGCCACCGTAACGATCACGGCCAGTGTCGGCACCGTCACGCAGAATAACGGTGCCGGTACCTGGAGCTGGTCGCTCAATGTCGCAGACGGCCCCGCCAGCGGAAACGTCACCATCACCGCGAGGGATAACCAAAACGCGGCGGCGAATACCACGTTTAGCTACTCGGTCAACAACATCGCTCCGACGATCTCGCTGAGTGGCAACGCGACCGTCAATGAGGGTTCCCCGTATACGCTGAATCTCGGCGTTGTCACTGACCCTGGCCAGGACACGATCACCAGCTACAAAATCAACTGGGGCGACGGAGTCATTAATTCCTTTACCGGCAACCCGGCGAACACCACGGCGACTCACACCTATGCCGATGGCCCGAATAATCAGACGCATCGTGTGACCGTGACGGACGAAGACGGTACCGCAGTCGCGGGCGAGCTGAGCGTGCTGGTTCTCGACGTCGCTCCGACCATTGCACTGACGGGAAATTCCAACGTCAATGAAGATTCGCTGTACACGCTCAACCTCGGTGCCGTTACCGATCCGGGCACCGACACCGTCAGCGCCTACTCCATCAACTGGGGCGACGGCAGCCCAGTCGAGAACTTCACCGGTAACGCGGCCAATACTTCGAAGACGCACACCTACGCCGACGGCACGAACGCTTATAT
>JAYTAK010001134.1:0-6296 GCA_043737515.1 Candidatus Kuenenia sp.
TTTGCCAACGACCGGGACGACACGGTACAGTATCTGCGGAACCTGCCCGAGGAGGCGCGGCAGATTCGCGAGCCACTGCAGCGCGCGCGGCGGGACGGATTGTGCGAACTTATTGAGCTGGCTAACGCGACGGCGGACGACATCTTCCGGGTATTTCAGGATCCCGAATATCGCGATCGGATTGGCGTCTTCCATTACGGCGGGCACGCCAACGGCTATCAGTTGTTGCTGGAATCGGCGAGCGGCAGTCCGCAAGCGGCAGATGCTGGTGGCCTGGCGGCTTTTTTTGGCCAGCAGCGAGGGCTCGATCTGGTCTTCCTCAACGGCTGTTCGACTCAGCAGCAGGTCCAGGGATTGCTGGACGCCAGCGTGTCGGTCGTCATCGCCACGTCCCGAGCGATCGAAGATCAGGTGGCCATGCAGTTTTCCAAACTGTTCTATCAGGGCCTGGCAGGCGGGGCGTCGATTCGCACGGCATACAAGGAGGCTGAAGCGGCAGTCCAGACTTCCAGGGGCGGCAACATACGTGCCCTGTATTTTGGTGATGCCGGAAAGCAGGCTCAGGAAACCGCCGTCGCGGATCGCTGGCCCTGGGATCTTTACCTGCGGGGCGGAGCGGAAAGCGTCGCCAACTGGAGTCTTCCGACCGCTGTGGGAGATCCATTATTCGGCCTGCCGCCTCTGCCGCCGCAGGACTTGCCTGCCAGTCCGTTTCGTCATTTGAACTGGTTTGACCGGGAACATGCGGCAGTGTTCTTCGGTCGTGGGCATCAGATCAGGGAACTGCATGACCTTGTGACTTCTGCGGGAACGCCACCCATCGTGTTGCTGTATGGCCAGTCGGGCGTCGGCAAGTCCTCGATCCTGGCTGCCGGCCTGATCCCGCGGCTGGAACTGTCGTACGGAGTTTGTTATCTGCGACGTGATTTCAACACCGGGCTGCTGGGATCATTGCGAACTGCGTTCAAACAGGCCGACACCAGCGTGTCCGTCACCGACAGTATGCACCTGGGTCAGGCCTGGCTGGAAGCGGAAAGGAAACTGGGCAAGCCGCTGGTCATCATTCTGGATCAGGTCGAAGAAGTCGTCACTCGTCCTAACCCTGATCTCCCGCAGGAGGCGGCTGATTTCTTCAACGAGCTGGAGGCCATTTTCGGCAAACGGAACGATCGACCGGCCGGGTGTTTGATCCTTGGATTTCGTAAAGAGTGGCTGGCTGAGGTTGAAGCTCGGCTGGCCAATCATAACCTGCCAAGGGCCAAGGTTTTTCTGGAACGACTGGGACGGCTGGGAGTGCTGGAAGCCGTGCAGGCACCGGTCCGCTCGCCGCGACTGCAGACTCAGTACGGATTAACGGTCGAAGAGGGATTGCCAGAGATCATTGCGGACGACCTGCTGGCCGACGACGCATCCGCCATTGCGCCGACGCTGCAGATCCTGCTGACAAAAATGTGGGCCAAGGCGACGGAACTGAATTACGAACATCCTCAATTCACCCGGCAGTTGTATCAAAGTCTGAAACGAGAAGGGCTGCTGCTCCGGGATTTTCTGGACCAGCAGATCGAACGATTTCGAAAGAAATATCCGGAGGTCGTGAAGTCAGGTTTGCTGATGGATCTGCTGGCGTTCCACACGACGCCGCTGGGCACTGCCGGTCAATGCTCGGCTGCTCAGCTTGAGCCTGCGTACTCCGGGTTCGGTCAGGAATTGTCCGATCTGTTGCTGCAATGTCAGGATCTCTATCTGCTGACCACGGCCAACGACGCGAATCGGGATGCCAGCCGCGCGACGCGGCTTTCGCACGATACGCTGGCACCGCTGGTCCGCGAGCGGTTCGACAAAGCGGATGAACCCGGACAGCGTGCGCGCCGAGTCCTTACGAACCGCGTGCCGGACTGGATGGACGGAAAAACAGGCCAGCCTCTGGATGCGACAGATCTGGCGATTGTCGAAGCGGGTCGAACCGGCATGCGCAAATGGACTGCGGACGAGCAGCGTCTGGTTGACGCCAGTCGCAGGCTTCGGGCCCGGCGGAACCGAGGTCGACGAATTCTGCAGCTCGCGGGAATCATTGCCGTGGCAATGATCGCGCTGTTTGGCGTGGTCGCGATCCGCCAGGCTCGCCTCGCGCTGCATAATTCGGTCACCGCTCATTTTCTGGTTGCCGGCGCTGCCAGCGAAAAAGGTCAGTCCGCTGAGGCGCTTTATTGGTTTTGGCGCGCTTATTCGGACGCTGGCAGCAATGACACGCGCAGGCTGAATGCAAGAAACCTGATTGGCTCCTGGAGCCGTACACTCGGCACGCAGTTGCGGCACGACGATACAATTTCGACTGTCGCATTCAGTCCCGACAATCGCACTGTGCTCACCGGCAGTCATGACGGAACCGCCAGACTCTGGGACACGGCAACAGGAAATCCGCAGGGTCCACCGCTGCGGCACAAGGACGACGTCAACGCTGTCGCATTCAGCCCGGATGGCAAGTCGCTGCTGACTGCCAGCAAGGACCAGACGGCGCAGTGCTGGGATGCGTCAACGGGGCAACCAAAGTACGCAGCTCTGCAGCATGCCGCTGCCGTGACTGCCATCGCCTTTAGTCCCGACGGGCAAACGGTTGTCACCGGATGCGAGGACGGAACAGTGCAGCGCTGGAACGCAGCGACCGGAGAGCCCCTGAGTCCGCCCGTTCGATTTCCCGACAATCCCGGCAAAGCACTGGCCTTCAGCTTTGATGGTCAAAAGGTGCTGACCGCCAGTGGCAGCACTGCCCGATTGTGGGATGTTGTCACGGGCCAGCCACTTGGCCAGCCGCTGCAGCACAAAGACGGAATCAATGCGGCTGCGTTCAGCACCGACGGTCAACACGTCATCACCGGCAGCAGCGACAAAACCGCGCTGATGTGGGACGTCGCTACCGGTGAGCCGCGCGGAAAACCATTTGTCTATACAGAACGAATTCTGTCGGTGGCTTTTAGTCCGGATGCCAAAATGGTGCTGCTGGGGAGTGGCGACAACACCGCGCGGCTGTGGGACGTCTCAACGCGAGAAATTATTGGCGAGCCATTGCGACATGACGCAGCCATCGCGGCGTTGGCATTCAGCTCGGATGGTCAAAAAATACTGACGGCAAGCTGGGACAATACCGCACGACTTTACGACCGCGAAAACAGACTCTGGGACGCGACCAAAGGAGACACGCACGGCGGGCCACTGCTGCACGCTGATCGCGTCACTTGCGTGGCGTACAGCCCCGATGCCAAAATGGTGGTCACTGGTTCCGCAAATCATTACGCCAGACTGTGGTCGGTCGCCACACAGGAACTGCAGGGCAAGCCGCTCGCGCATCGCGACATCGTCACGGCCGTGGCCTTCAGCCGGGATGGAAAAAGCGTGCTCACGGGGAGTCGGGATCAGACGGCCTGTTTATGGAATGCGGCGACCGCACAGCAACAGGGTCAACCGTTGCAGCACACCGGCAGCGTAGCCGCAGTCGCCTTTAGCCCCGACAGTCGCTTTCTGCTGACCGGCAGCGAAGACCAGACCGGGCGGTTGTGGAACGCAGCGACTGGTGCCCCACAGGGAAAGCCTCTGCAGCATACTGCCGCTGTTAATTCCGTCGCGTTTGGTCCCGATGGTCGCCTGGTGCTGACGGGAAGCGCTGATCATACTGCGCAACTGTGGGACGCCACCACCGGGAACCCGCATGGGAATGTTCTCCAGCACGATGCCGCCGTGACATCTGTGGCGTTCAGTCCCGACGGGCGAACTGTGATCACCGGCAGCGAGGACAACACAGCGCGGCTGTGGGACACCGCGACGGGCCAGCCTCGCAGTGACGTCCTGCAGCACTTCGAACCAGTCCGAGCCGTGACGTTCAGTCCCGACGGTCAATTTGCACTGACCTGCAGTGACGACAACATGGCCGCTCTGTGGGACACCACCACGGGCGAACCCATTGGCGAACCTCTCCGGCACAACGTTGCCATTGTCGCTGTGGCGGTGAGTCCTGACAGCCAGACGATTGTCACCGGCAGTATTGATCACACGGCTCAATTGTGGGATGCCGTCACCGGCCAGCGACGAGGTGAGCCGTTGCGACATGCGGATCGAGTCACTGCCGTCGCGTTCAGTCCGAATGGGCAAACGGTGATCACGGCCAGTCACGACCACACGGCGCGGCTGTGGAACGTGCCGCCCCCGCACAGGATGAGCCGGAAAGACTGCAACTCTCGGTCGAAGTCCGCACCGGATACCACACCGATGCGCACGGCATCCGCCGCACACTGAACCAGGCAAAATGGCTGGATCGCAAACAAAAGCTGCAAGCACTCGGTGGCCCCTGCGGCGTGCGCCGCTGGGAAGACCTGACGCCTGCCGAACTCAGGCAGTCCGTTCCGACAGTGGTGCCGTAATTGTCACGGAAGCAACTGCCCGGAGCCCGCACTGGACTCGGCCGTGTTATACTCCGCGCGGTCAGAATTGAGGTTTTGTGAGCGGCAAGGCGCTAGCCGCCGGTGCTGACCGAATACACAACCCGCGGCTAGCGCCTTGCGGCTCACTCAACAACACGTCCCTCAGTCCTGGCCGCGCGGAGTATATGACTCCAGCGGCATTTCCATGACCAGATAACCGCTGTCCCGAAATCCGAGCCGACGATAGGTTGCCGTCGCGGCTTCATTCTGATGTTCGACATACAGCCGTACGCACACCGCATCGCAACGCTGGCGGGCCAGTTCGACAGAGCGTTCAAACAGCAATCGAAAGACTCCGGCTCCGCGTTTTTCTGACGCCACGTAAACGCTTTGCAGCCAGATCATCCAGCCATTGCGCCAGTCGCTCCATTCGCGCGTCAGCATGATCTGTCCGATCACGCCCGATTCATCTTCCGCGACGAAGTACTGCACTTCGTCACCAAGTTCCAGGCCGCGACGCACGCCCGCGTCCACCGTGCCGCGATCCAGAGTTTTGTTCTCTGTTTCCAGCGCCAGCCTGCAATTAAACTCCGTGATTACTGAGACATCGTCCGATGCTGCGGCTCTGATGATGACATTCATCATCTGTTCCTTTCTGAATGCGCTGCTGACTGCGTTTGATGAAGACTGGCCAATTCCAGGAGCCGTACTCCGCGCGGCCAGGACTGAGGACGTGTTGTTGAGTGAGCCGCAAGGCGCTAGCCGCAGGTTGTGCATTCGGTCAGCACCGGCGGCTAGCGCCTTGCCGCTCACAAAACCTCAAATCTGACCGCGCGGAGTATATCGACCTTATTATGATGACAGGATTCCCGATCAAAGTCGTCCAGACTCGGAGCAATCCACAACTGTCCGATGACGCGTGGGTAAAGTCCCGCCGGGAAAAACTTCCCCGCAAGGGAATTGAGGCCGGATACTGCAGGGCGGTTCCGGCGCGAAAGTTGAAATGAAGCCGGTTGACAGACGCTGGAGGCCAGGACATAGTTTCGATGATCATGGTCGCGCGGCGGGTGGTGTTTTTGTTCTGGGCCGAGTAAAAACAAACCCACTTCGGCGTTGTTCGACTCATTGCGAGGCAGAGAATCCGTGGAAATTTCAGAGGTTCGAATCAAGCTGGTGTCTGACGTCGATGACCGTTTACGGGCGTTTTGTTCCATCACACTGGACAATGCGTTTGTGGTGCGGGACCTGAAAATTATTCAGGGCCAGCGAGGACATTTTGTGGCGATGCCAAGTCGCAAGCTCACTGAAAAATGTGCTCGATGTTCAGCCAAGAATGAAGTGCGAGCCCGTTACTGCTCACACTGCGGTGCTCCGCTGCCACCGGTTCCGGAACCTGACCCCGGCGGAGGCCGGAACCGCATGTTTGCCGATATTGCTCACCCGATTAATGCGACCTGCCGCGACCAGATCGAAAAGGCCGTGCTGGCTGCATTCGAAGAAGAAAAGATCCGGTCTCAACAACCCAACTATGTCTGCCATTATGACGACATGGACGATTCGGTGCCACGACCGAATCACTGATGGCTGATGAGTCAGATGCTTCAGATAGGTCGTATTTGTCGTATCAGTCGTATTGCTGGCGGCTGCGTCACACATCCAGGCCCAGCATCCGCATCAGGGCAATGGCGTTGCTGCGTTCGACAACACCGTCGCGGAGTGTGTAGTCGAATGTCATCTGGCCATCGGTGATCTTGTCTTCGAAGTGCTTATTCACCGCCTGATCCGACATGGATTCAGCGATCTGCGTCAGAGCCAGATCGTGTGTCGTCACAATTCCGAGGGCATGACGAGCGACAAGAGATCTGATGACCGCTTCTGCTCCGC
>JAYTAK010001135.1:0-2756 GCA_043737515.1 Candidatus Kuenenia sp.
TCAGCTCATTTTCCGGCCAATGCCGGTGCCGTTCAGCTTCCCATCAGCTTTGAGCGGAACACGAAGAAGGCGGCTCCCAGCAGGCACAGACTGGCCCAGAGGTAATCGAGCGTCAGTTTTTCTTTAGAATACAGCAGGACGAACGGAATGAATACCGTCAGCGCAATGACCTCCTGCAGAATCTTGAGTTGCCCCAGATTCATGACCTCATTGCCGATGCGATTGGCGGGAACCTGAATCATGTATTCGAAGAAGGCAATGCACCAACTCACCAGCGCGGCGACCAGCCACGGTCGGTCCTTCAGATCTTTCAGATGTCCGTACCACGCAAACGTCATGAAAATGTTGCTGAGGATCAGCAGTCCGATCGTTGTCCAGACACGAGCCATGAATTTCTCCGTTGCGGATCGTAGTGCCCGATCGCCTCAATTTGCCGAGCCCTTTGGCAGGTGGCGTTCGAGGAAAGTGGCTGACCAAGTGGCGTAGCGGTTGTCTTCGATGGCTTTGCGAATCGCACGCATCAGATCCTGGTAAAAATGCAGATTGTGGAGCGTCGCGAGCGTGCCATACAGCGGTTCATCCGCAAACAGCAGATGCCGCAGGTAGGCTCGACTGAATCCGCCGGCGCAACTGGGACACTCACACGAAGTATCGATCGGATAGCGGTCCTTGCGAAACTTTTTGTCCTGCAGTCGCATCTTGCCGTCCCACGTAAACACTGTTCCTTCTCGGGCATAGCGGGTGGGAATAATACAGTCAAAAATATCCATCCCGCATTCGACGGCTGCGACAATGTCTTCCGGCAGACCGACACCCATCAGATAACGCACCTGATCGGATGGCATGAGTGGAGCCGTGTGACGCACGATCCGCACCATCGCGTCATGGCCTTCGCCAACCGATACGCCGCCGATCGCGTAACCTGGCAGATTGAGTGACGTGACCTGTCGCACGGCCTTTGCGCGCAGATCGAGTTCCATTCCGCCCTGAATGATGCCGAACAGATGCTGATGTTCCTGCAGTGGCGCGGCGGCGCAACGCTTGAGCCAGCGGTAGGTGCGATCCAGAGATTCCGACATGTATTTCGGCGGCATCCGATGATCGACGCATTCATCAAACGCCATCACGATGTCGGCCCCCAGTCGCCGCTGAATGTCCATCGCGCTTTCGGGAGACAGCGTCATGGGAGTTGTGTCACCGTCTTTCTTCCCGGATCGAAACTGAAAGCTGACACCTGCTTCGGTGATCTCGCGATCCGGCAGGCTGAAGACCTGAAACCCGCCGGAATCGGTGAGGATCGTTTGATTCCATCGCATCATGGAATGCAGTCCGCCAAGGCGTTCGACAACCTGCGTGCGATCCAGAATTCCCAGGTGATACGTGTTGGCCAGCACCACCTGAGCGCCCGTGGCGGCCACTTGATCGGGCATCACGCACTTCACGGTTGCCTGAGTTCCCACCGGCATGAACGACGGCGTTTCCACGACACCATGCGCCGTCACAAACCTTCCCCTCCGCGCGCGGGCACTTTGAGACAGGAGTTGATAATGAAGGCCATTGCCTGGTGTCCAGGCCGGCATGGAGATGGTCATGGGGTCAACAATTCAAGCGAAGCGATGGTTCAAACAACGAGATCGAGGCAGCAAAAAGAGGAAGCCGCAGCACGGCAGCCTGAAGCGCATCGGGCCGCGTAGCGTAGCCACTGGGAACGGTCGGGCGAAACAGTTTGTTACGGAATCGCATGATTTGAGGGATTGAGAATCGAACCCAGCCTGGCGCGGCAAGTCCGCAAATCCGAAATCCGAAATCCGAAGTCCGAAATCCGAGAGAACAACGGTCGAAAAGATGTCCGCAACATGCGCAGTTGTTGGGAAAAAAGGATCCAGCGAGGAATCGCGGCTTCGCCGCTCGCCTCAGACCAATTGATTGTAAATCGCAGTTATTCGGTTCGACATCCTGTCGAATCTCAGTCGCGGCGTCCTGCCGCGAAAGTTTAGCGCATTGTGGCCAAATCCGGAGTGACTGGAACCAAAGTCGGGCAGGGTTGTGGCAACTCGGCGCAAAGCTGCGATTCCTGTAGCTTGGACATTCATGTCCGAGATATTGACCAAACAAGGTCGCATTATCGAGCGGCTGTCAAGTTCAAATAACCATCGCTTCGACCGTGTTTTATGGCCACGCGACGGACATGAATGTCCATCCTACATTCGATCGGCCCACCATCGCACACAAAACTTGACTCATCTGCAACATGTTCTGAAAAGTAAGCGTAGCTAAGTTTCGCCGAAGTCGTTCGGAATCGCCGGTGCCGATGGCCAGTCAGGGCACACTGGAGGCCAGTTGCTGGTGACGAATTCGCTCAGCAGGAAGCGCCGGCCATGAAACACTGCCGATCTGTGGGTCATCAGAGATGCTGTGCAGCGACGCGGCAAGAAACTGAGGTGATTCCGGGGCTTCGTAAACTGACCGGCGCCCCCAAAGCTGTGCAAGGGAATCCTGATACAGCAGCACCCAGTCATCGGTATGCCGCTGCATTTCCCGCACGGAAGGGCGCTGTTCACGAGAAATCAGGACCAGATCCGGACCGTGGAATTCGAGGGCTCGCGCAGGGTCGAAAGTCGGCGTCTGCGGACTGCGATACCGCTGCGTTGGGTCGTTCGTACCGAGCCAGAAATCGAAATAGATGTCTGTGATTTCACGGGGATAACAGGTTTCGAATCGACCATCGACGGCAACACGCGATTGTCTGGCGGGGT
>JAYTAK010001136.1:0-6293 GCA_043737515.1 Candidatus Kuenenia sp.
CATGGATCCATCCATGATGCCATCACCGATGGGGTATGCTCCAACCAGCTTCAACAATCCTCAGTTGCCAGGTCATGCATGGCCAGCTTACGCTCAGTATCCCAACTCAGCGGCAGTCAGCTATCCGACTCAGTACAGTGCCAGTGCCTTTCCATACATTGGCCCGTTTTATCCGTACCCACAGGTACCGATGGGATGGCGTGAAGTGTCACTGGAATGGGACGATGGCTACTGGCAGTTGAACTTCAACAAAGAAAAAGACAAGTGGTACTGGATCCTGCATCCAAAGCACTGGTAACCAGACGACGGGAAGCCAAACCACGGTACTCAATGAATCCGGACTGCTGACGACACTGCTTTGAAGGTTGATCCTTCAAAGCAGTGTTTTTTATTGCGCTCGTCACCAGGAGTCTGACTGACGTTGACTTTGTGAGCGGCAAGGCGCTAGCCGCCGGTTTTTGCAGACCGAGACTACCCGCGGCTAGCGCCTTGCGGCTCACGGTCCTGGAGTATCGGGACACACTCCTAAAGATCGGCCAACTGCGTTGTCGCGTCACCGAATTGATCAGCCGGCAGGCCCATGCGGTGCATGAGTGACAGGTACAGGCTGCAGAGTTTGCGGCCATCGTCACCGCGATTGGAATAGTCCATGACGCGGCCCGTTTCCAGAGTGCCGCTCAATCCGCCAACCGTGAACAGCGGCAGGTGGCTGGAGTCATGTTTGTTCCCTGACCACATGTTATTGACGAACACCAGGCACGAATGGTCCAGCACAGAACCGTCGCCTTCTTTCATTTCCTCCAGACGACCGGCCAGATAAGCCATTTGACTGACGTAGTAACGTGAGATGCGTTCGAAGTCGTCAGATCGATCGTCGTGCGACGCCGAATGATGTGCCTTGCGAACGTCCAGAAACGGATAGAACAGGCCAGAAATGTCGCGGCATAACAGGAGCGTCGCAAATCGTGTCTTGTCGGTCTGAAAGGCCAGCGCGACGACATCGCACATCAGTTTCATGTGTTCGCGAATGTCTTCGGGAAGTCCGTTATCGGGCCGCTTCATCGCCACCAGCGGCGTGCCTTTTTCTGCCGCGTGGTCTGTGGATTTTTGCTGTTCATCACGAGCCCGCTCAATCCGCTTTTCAACCTCACGCACGCTGGTCAGATACTGGTCAAGTCGTTCACGGTCCGTCGCGCTGACCTGGCGACTCAGGCTGGAAGCGTGTTCCTGCACGCGATCGAGCACACTCTGGTTGCGGCGGTTGCCGCGGTTATCAAACAGACTGTCGAACGCCAGTGACGGATAAACTTCCATCGGCACTGGTGACGTCGCATTCTGCCATGAAATGTGCGAACTGTAAGCCATCGAGAAGTTTGTTTCGTGATAACCGGTCACGGGCTGCTCACAACCCAGCACGAGACTCGGCTGAGCCGTCTGCTGTCCCAGATGATTGGCCAGCATCTGATCGACACTGATCCCGCCCTTCAGTTCCGATCCCTTTTGCAGGGACGCGCCGGAAAGGATGTTGCCGGTTTGCCCGGGATGAATTCCGACTCCCGTCGCATTCTTATTGAACAGACCGTTGATGACGTTCATCTTTGACTTGAGCGATTCCATCGGTGCCAGCGAGCGACTGAGTTCCATCTCGGTGCCCGATCCTTTGGCCCACCAGTGTTCGGAATTGATTCCGCACGCCATAAACAGTGCCGCAAAGCGTTGCGGAGTCACGCTGTTGTCTGCTTTGCCACCGCTTGCGTCTGCCTGAAGTGTTTGTCCCCACACGGGAACGGATTCCAGCCACGGCAACGACATGGCAACGCCGACACCTTGTAACGCGATGCGTCGCGGAACAGTTCGCCGGACCGGTTGTGTACGATGTTCTGTGTTTTGCAACATAGGACTTTCCTTCAATCGATGCCGGGCCAGGCAGCCTGGCCAACATGGAATTCAGACTCAATCAACAGACCGGGTTAAACGATTCGCATTCGCGCGATTATTGACGTCGTGTCTGAAACTGAGGACTGGTCACGATGGATTCTATCAGGCTGCCGAACTTGTATTGATCATCTTGCAGCTTTTGAGTCATCGCGTCAACAAGAAGATCATCCGATAGCAGCAATGTGCGGCCAAGGCCGAATGCCAGCAACTTACGGGACAGGTTATCGAGAAAATCCTGTTCGCGGTGTTCTTTCAGGTAACTGCGCAGATCATCGAGGTTGCTGCCGGTGGTGCCATCGGGAAAAGTCGCCTGCGTCTGGACAGGCCGATTTCCGAGATCAACGGAACGCAGTTCACCCACCGGTCCGAAGTTTTCGAAAATCAGGCCCACTGAGTCAAAGCGATTGTGGCATCCCGCACAACTGGCATGTTCGCGATGTCTGGCCAGCGCGTCGGCAAGGGTCAATTCACCCAGACTGGATTCGTCCTCCGGGAGATCCGGCACATTCGGCGGAGGAGCCGGGATATGTTCGCCCAGCAGTCGTCGTACGACCCAGTAGCCTCGTTTGACCGGACTAGTCCGCAAGCCGGGCGAATTCTGGGTCAGAAACACCGACATGGGAATCAGGCCGCCACGCCGGAACGCGCCGGCATGTTCGACGCGAATCCACTGATCCTCGCCGGCTGGAAACTCCATCCCATAATGCTTCGCCAGTGGCGCGTTGACAAACACGTAGTCTGCATACAGACAATCCAGAACAGACCCGTCATTGCGAATCATGTCTGCCAGAAACCTCACCGGCTCTTCAAACATCGCCGCGCGAAGTTCATCCGTAAACTGCGGAAAGCGAGTGCGGTCCACACTGTTGTGCTCTTCGAATCGGCGAAACCCCAGCCAGTTGCCGGCAAACTCCACTGCCAGCGCATGTGATCGGGAGTCCTGCAACATGCGGCGAGTTTCAGCGAGAAGTACGCCGGGTTCGTGAAGATGCCCGTCGGTCGCCTGTTTCAACAATTGCGAGTCGGGCATACTCGACCACAGGAAGTAACTCAATCGGCTGGCGAGTTCCAGATCCGTCAGCGGGATGCGCGGCTGTGGGTCAACAGGAATTGATTCTGGCGATTCAGACGCTGAGCCCGCCAGATCGGTGCGATAAAAGAATAACGGCGAGACCAGCATCGACACAATCGTATCCTGCACGGCTTCTTCGTGCGTCAACTGATCGTCGTCGCGCAGCGTGTGATAAAAAGATCGTAGTTCTTCCGTTTCAGCGGCGGACAGCGGGCGGCGGTAACAACGGGCGGCGAATTCTGCCAGCGCCGCAAGGTGGCTGGTTTCGGCCTCCAGGCGCGCCTGTTCGACCCAGCGAATCTGCCGGTTCATCGAAGCGAAGTAGTTCTCAACGGCCTGCAACGGTGTGCCTTCGCCGTCATTGCTGCGGGCCTTCGCCAGATACACGTCGGCCAGCCGATGGATCATGTCTTCGGACGTGACGTCGTGATCTTCCGCGCGAGCGAAATCGAATTCCGCATCCCGCATGAAAGTGGAATCTGTGCGTTCAAACCAGACAAAACTCTGATACTGCCGCATGGGCGCAGCGGTGATGAAATCGAGTTCCTGCCACAGCTCGTCGAGTTCGCGCTTCTGTGTGTCGTCCAGAATTAGATCACACAGTGGCGCATCATCACGGTAATATCCCATCATGCTGTGAAATCCGGCGCTGAGCAGTCGACCCTTCTCCTGCTTTTCCCGAGGCACACCGACATAGTCGCGACCGCGTTCGGAAATATAAAATGCGTCCGGAAAGACACTGGCGAAGCGCTTCAGTGCCATCCAATACGCCTTGCGCTGCTCCCCGTCCGAAGGCAGCAGCAGCGCCTTTTCCTCGAGCGTCTCTGGCGGAAACTCAGGAACATCGATCGTCGCGATTGAACTGTATCGACGTCGATTGGCAGCGTATTGATCATTCTTCCACAGCACAAACGACTGCGCGCCGCTGTGAATGCCTTCGATGCTCAGTCCCTCGACTCGGGGTTCCAGTTTCGCCCGCAGTGCCGTGACGAATGCCGCAATTCGTGTACAGCCTTCGCGGGCTTCCTGCTCACGATTGCTGTCCGTCGGCAAGTCTCGCCACAGGGTTCGCAGGGTCTGAATCGGCCCCGCTTCGTCGTGCGGATCGTTGAGTACATCCCAGACGGTTGCAAGATATCGAGGACTGACATTATGCGCTGCAGCCATCTGCGGCACGACAGTCGATGGATCGCCGCCTGCGATTCCAGCGTGCCACGCTGCAAAAAAGTAGTCTGTGTAGTCCGTGGGCTGTCGGCGATAAAAATCGACGATTCGATTCACACAGTACTTGTCGCGATCCGTGTCTGTCATGACCGGATGTGCCGCAAAGTCAAAACCGTGCGGCTTCAACACCAGATACTGGACCACTTCACGAGCCGCCGCCAGATACTTGTTCATCAGCGCGGGAGACAGTGTCAACGATTCCGCCGAATTGTCGAACCCTGCTTCGTTGGCCGGATCAACAGGAAACTCGCGCGTCGGTCGAATATCGACTCCGGTCAGATCGCGAATCGTGTAATTGTACTCGGCATTGCTCAGCCGACGTATCGGTACGACGCCGGGATCGCCTGCGTTTCGAGCTGCCTCAACCCGCAGAATGGCCCTGACCCGAGCCACGAATGCGGTGCTCTGCTCCACCGACGGGCGCGACGAATGGTCAGTCGGCGGCATTTCACCTGCTTCCAGTCGATGGATCACTTCGTTCCATGTCTGATGTCTCGCCGCGAGATCCGTTGCAGTCCTGAAGCCGCTCAAATCCAGCTTGGCTTCCGCCTGGGCTGTATTGTGGCAGTCCAGACAGTACGACTTCAGAAACAGCACAATCGACTCGGTGACCGGTTCAGTCCCGTGCAACTGATCATCACCGCACGCCATCGGCGAATACGCCGCGCTGGCAATCAGCAGACCGAGCATCGTCGAAGTCAGCGAACGTCCGGGTCGTCGGTGGAGACGTCGAGGCATGGAACAACCGGGAGGAGAGATTTTGAAGGCAGGCCGAGTCGAAGCAACACGCCGTATTCTGCACATCACCGACGGTCATTGCGAGTGATGGCGTGGACTTAAGGCGAGCGGGGGATGTTAATCCCCTGATATTCGTCGCGAACCCAAGCAAATCAGGGGACTTACGTCCCCCGCTCGCCGTTGGAATTTCTGAAGTCCACGCCATTGCGAGCGTGTACTCAGGATTCGGCTGCGTTCAGGCTCGCTCAAACATGATTTCCATGCTGCGGAATTCGTTTCCATCCGGACCTGAGATGTACGTCGTCATGTCATTGTGATCCTGATCAATGAGACGAATGACCGAGCGCTTCGACATTGTCTGACCGGAACCGGGGTGCTGAAAGGAGGACACCATCGTCCAGATCTTTCCGGACGCATCAACGTCACCTTTTTCCAGTTGCATCATCGCGGAGGCGTTGTCGATCCAGAATCCTTCGTACTGCTTCGAGGTCGGGTTGTAACCCCAGTAACCTTTGCCAAGGAACGCCGGAAACGGTCCCGGAGAAGGATCGCCCGTGTAATCCTGAAACAGATACAGTCCGCCGAGCTGAAACGAATTGATCATGGTGCCATGCTGAACCATCGGATCACCAGGACCCATCCACAGTTTAACCGTCGCCCGAAACGTACCTTCAAAGGGTTTCAGCCGAGCATGTTCGAGCTGTGGAACTGGAGGACCAGGATACGTTTCGTTTTCGGACATGAATGATGCTCCTGACAGCGAACGTCGCCCAAAGTCATGATGATACCGATCGTAGCGCCGCCGCGTTCAGGATACGATACGAAGCATCGCGAAGCAAGCGATGAGGCTGGGCTCAAGGGGTGCGATCTCTCCAGTCCGGAGTTTGCAAAGGCATTTTTGGAGATTGCGTGATTCAAAGGTCTCGCAGTTCAAGAGGGAAGAAAGCACAGTTCGATTGGCCCCACTGGCCTCGTGCCAGTGGACCAAGGTTTGGCAACTAAAACGAAAAGAACGCATGAAGCCGCTCCCCACGCGACCTTGCGTCGGTGGAAGCCAGGTTTGAAAACTATGGCCGGTCCTGCGTCAGTGACACTGGCAACAAATCCGGGAAGTTTTCAAACCTGGCATCCACTGGCATGAAGCCAGTTGGGGGCCGGAAAATTAGTGGGACAGTTCGTTTGGTAGTCGGCAAACCGGGTTTCCACCGGCATGAAGCCGGATGGGGAACACTGGATTCGGTTCAGCAAACAATTCGCTCAGGAATTCAAATCTCCAACTCCAGCCACAGCATCAAAACAGAATTCAGAATCCCGCCGATTT
>JAYTAK010001137.1:0-6289 GCA_043737515.1 Candidatus Kuenenia sp.
TCATTCGCGGCCATTCAATAACCTGCACAGCATTCAGAGTGAGCCGGAGCTGCCGGTCGAGCAGCCCGTCCCACCCGTCGAAAAATTTCCTATGTCCAAATTACTTCCGAGCCGCCTCCCATTCGTCGAGCATCGCCTGAATACGAGCTGGATTGAAATCGCCTGGGACATCGTAATCCTGATTGGCCTGCAGATCAGCGACCGTCAGATCTTTTGAAGGAACTCCGTCCTTCGGCACGTTGACGTGTGCCGTCCAGGCGATGGCGTTCAACACCAGAGTCCTGAAATCACGATTTCCCCAGTTCCAGTGATCATGCCCACCGGTGAATCCGAATCCGCGACCTGCATCCTTGCGAGAACGAGCCCAGGCCACCGTCTGAACTTCTTTGCGTTCCAGTACGGCTGCTCGCACTTTCGGGTTGTTGTTATGCGGACCATCCGGTCGCGCGAGGCTGCCGTCTTCTTTCACCAGTGTCGAACGCGGTGGCAGATCGGTCAACACAGGAATGATTCCAGCATCATCTCCCGCAAAACGCATGTGGTAGTACCATTCGTCATTGATGCGAAAGGGCTTCACACCGTTTGCGATCTGATGATCAGGGAACTTGTTGAAGTTGCCGGTCCAGTGAGGATTCACCGACCAGTCAGCTTCAAAGTATCCGCCGGTCCAGTCCAGAAACGCATCTCCCGACGCGCCTTTGGGAACTTCGACACCGTAATGCAGACATACCATGCCGATGCCGCGTTTCTCCAGTGCTTTCAGCCGATCCAGTTTGCTGTTAAACGGATGTCCGCCACCGCCGTCCGCGTAGATCACAATCGTGTCGGCGCTGTCGAGTACAGATTCTTCTTTCGGCCAGCCCTCTGTGTAAACGCTGGCCTCAATGCCCAGGTTTGCAGCGTTCAACGCTTCGGCCAGCAGCATACAGCCCGCACGATGTTCATGAGCCCCGTAGCCGTGGCTGGGATTTCCAGCGATCAAGGCCACTTTCTTCGGAGCGGGCAGACGCTTCAATCGGATGTTGCGAAACTGCACGGTCATGGCTGGACCTTGATGAGCCTGCAACGCCAGGAGTCCGGCGGCTCGACGATCCTGAAGGTCGTTATCGGTGACGTCAATAGTCTGCACGTCGTTGATGAAGTGCTGGAAGTGGTAGCCGTCGGCGACGATGCGGTACTTGTTCCAGTCTTCCTTTTTGATCTTCGCCTGGATCTCCTTCGTATCACCGATTTTGGCTGTCTCTTTGACTTCAAATTTTCCGTCGTTGCGAGTCAACTCGGTCGCCTGCCCACGCTGAGCCAGAATTCCGCGAAATGCTTCGCCGTACAGAATCCCGGAGTACGTGTCGCCAGCTTCGAAGTCAGCCTGGTATCCACCGATGCCCCATTTGGCGTCAGGCAGTTCGAAGCTGCGATACTGAATTCCCGAGTTCGCCTTGTCGCTGCCGAAGATTTTGTATTCCAACTCCAGTTCAAAATTATCGACTTCACCGCCACGCCAGATGATGAACGTGTTTCGCTTCAACTTCTTTGCTTCGTCGTCTGAGGTCGCTCCGGTGAGTACACCGTCTTGAACGCTCCAGACACTGGGATCGCCGTCCCAGTTTTCGAGCGTCTTGCCATCGAAAATGGATTCCCAATCCTCGGCACTCACAGACACAGTCGTCACACACAGTGCAGCCAGAAATAGGCACAGTCGCTGAAATCGCATGGTTTCTCCCCCAAATGTTCAAAAGGCGTAGTAGTCGCCGGTCGGCAGGAAACATGATAGCAGCAATTTTCGGATCGCAACACTGAACCGAGGGGACCTGTTGGACAGGAAGTTGGAAGGTTGTACGAATTGCAGTTCCGCAGAATGGAAATTCTTGTCCATCACGAATTCGCGCATCGCTCATTGACATCGCCGTTGCACGCCACCCGCATTCCGCTTTGATACGATGCCCACGGCAAACGCCGCCTGAATTCGCAAGAATCCTGCCCAGCAAACGTTGATAATGTGGTTTTCCTGAGAACATATTTGGGCACCACGGGTGCCATTTTCATTCCGCGATGGCAAGCTGGAAGCTTACCGCACGTAGAAATCCAGACTATACTCCTGCTGTTCGCGCGTCGTGTATTTCTACTGATGCGGTAGTCGTGTAGCCCCGGCAATCGGGGAAACAAAATCGTCGGGTTTGATTGTCAGCACACTGCAATCACATGTGTCGAGTACTTTCTCGGCGGTATTTCCGAGCAGCACTCCCTGGATACCACTTCTGCCCACGGTTCCGATGACAATCAAGTCGGCAGCCTGATGCTGTGAGATCCGGCGGATTTCCTGCCAGGGAGTTCCCCAGGACAAGTGTACCTGAATCTGCGTGCGATCGACCGCCAGTGAATTCAGGAATTCTTCCATCCGCCTTGCGGCTTCATCATTGATCTCCTGTCGGATGGAGCTTCCCTTTGGAACTCTGGAAACCAGGTCATCCGGGACGTCTTTCGAATCAACGACGTGCAACAGGTGAAATGCGGCCCCGGATTGCTGCGCAAGCCGCAGTCCCTGTGTGACGGCTTTGAGACTGACATCGGAGAAATCGGTGGCGGCCAGCACAACTTTCGGTTGCCCGATATGCTCCGCATTTACAATCCAGACCGCAGCAGGACACTTCCTGATCAGCCGCTTTGCAGTGCTGCCCACAAAGAAACGTTCCCACTTTGCAAGTCCCCGCGTTCCAGCCAACACCAGGTCATAGCCCTCCGCCTGGACGGCATGCGTAATCTCGACAAACGGCTCCCCGATCAGCGTCCTGAACTTCACGTCCAGATCCATCACCTGCAGTTCCACGATCATTTGACGCATTGCCGTGTCGGATCTTTGACTCAACTCCCGCTGATTTTGTTCTCTTTCCAGCGGCCCCCAGTGCGCCGACATGCTTAGATCGGGAATCGTGTTCGCGAGCACGATCCGGGCACCGGTCTGGCGGGACAGCCAGACGGCCTGACTCAATGCAGCACTTGAGAATGCAGAAAAATCTGTGGCGACCAGAATGTTTTTGAAGCCATTGTCGGCATGAGGCATGACAGTTCTTACCTTTATCAGAGTGACGATTATCAGAGAGACGATCGATTTCTGGAATATGTCTCGACGCAACCGCCGCGCCATCATAGCAAATTGCAACCGGGAGATCGCAGGACTCTCCAGCGTGTGCAGATTCGCACGCAGTGTCCGAGATTGGCTCATCCAGGCACTCAGAAAGTGCCTGGGTCAAGAACCGCATCGATCGTGATTGTAGGCATCATGCTGTTCGGAGTCATTCCCGCCGAACTTCTGCTCAACAGTCGATTCGGCTGGGTGATGTCGGCTCTGCTGGGTGTGGCATGGTTGTCGTCCGTCGTGTTATTGCCGGCATTGCTGGCTGGGCCACTGGGACGGCTGATTGAGGACGTCGAATTTCGTCCCCGGACGCTGAAAACGACAGGCGAACTACGGACCGTGAAGACTTTGCCAAAGCAAACAGAAACGCCCGGCACAGAAGACTGTGTCGGGCGCGTGTGTTTTTTGTGATCTGTCTGGAATTCACAATCAACCGAATTCCGGGCGACGGCGTTCGAGTTGTTCTTTCAGGCGAGCGACGATACTGGAGTGCATCTGGCTGACACGGGACTCGGACAGTCCCAGCGTGTTGCCGATGTCCTTCATCGTGAGTTCTTCGTAGTAGTACAGAATAATGATCAGGCGTTCGTTGCGATTGAGTCCTTTAGTGACCAGCCGCATCACGTCCATTTTCTGGATGCCGACGGTTGGGTCTTCGCACTTGATGTCTTCGACGACATCGACTTCGCGAACGTCCTTGTAGCTGTCAGTTTCGTACCATTTCTTTTCGAGGCTCACCAGATTGACGGCACTGGCGTCGGACTTCATCCGTTCGAATTCGTGAATCGGCAAGCCCATCTGCTCAGCGATCTCGGCTTCTGTCGGCGGACGCCCCACACGAGCTTCGACGAGCTTGCGTGCAGCTTCGACCTTACTGGCTTTGCTGCGCACCAGACGTGGAACCCAGTCCATCGTGCGGAGTTCGTCCAGCATCGCACCCCGAATACGAGGCACGCAGTAGGTTTCAAATTTAACACCACGGTCCATGTCAAAGGCTTCGATGGCATCCATCAAACCAAAGACTCCGGCGGACATTAAGTCGTTCAGATCCACGCCTTCGGGCAGCTTCGCCCAGACGCGTTCGGCGTTGTATCTGACGAGCGACAGATACCGCTCCATCAAGCGGTTCCGCAGCTCCTGATTGCTCTGATCCTGCTTATAAGCAACCCAGACATCAGACACATCTTCATTGACCCTGGTAGCCATTCAATCCTCCGTGACGAACAGCAAGTGCCCGAAACCCAACATCGTGACGTATCGTTGAGTATCGGTCCGACTGGTATCGAAGTTCAGCAAAATCGCTACAACATGCGCATTCGGCAGGAATCCCGGTGACCGAGTTGCTGAATCTGCAAAACAGATTCATGGACTCGTAGTCGTGGTTCCTGAAAACTAGCGTTGTCTCGATTCCTTTGAACTTCGAACGGCACTCCGCAGCGTTGTTCGATCTGTGTGTGTTATTGCTTGTAACTTTGCCTTGCTGATATTCGTCCCGTATCCTGAATGAACCTCTTCGGCAAGGAATGCCGAAGCCCGCTGGTTCGATCAAAGACAAAGTTCCGTTGTCCGTTTGAGACTCAGAGTCGCTGAATCTGCGATTCAGAAAACTGCGTTCATCGAGACAGCAAAACGATCGTGAGAACACTTTGCACTGCTGACCTGTTGTTTCAAAACTCTGAATCAACCATGACTCTGAGTTCCTGTTCTGACCAGGCCAGACCGATTCGCGTCTCATTGATTCGTGTGCCGGTTTGGCGTGGCGGGGGGTTGATATCGCAGGCCGGTTTCTGCTGTCCAGACAGATGGAACGATGAAATTTTCGCTTTCGATGAAAATGTCCTGCGTTCGGCATTTTCAACCGGACACACGGCAAATGGTCGGCAGAAAGGATCGCCACGCCGGTTTCAGGACCGTCTGTTGCGTATGTGAAATGCAGATTCTGCAGAAATGAAGAGCTGTCGGCTGGGTGGCCGGGGTTGGAGGGCGCCAGCCCGAAACGCCGGGGCTTCCTTCGCTTCGCTCAGTCCAGCCCCGGCCACCCGCTCATTGCAGCCCCGGCTACCCGATCAGTCCAGCCCCGGCCACCCGATCCATCAAGCCACGACTGACAAGGCACTACAGCACTGAATTGCGTTCGAGTAGACTACTGAGTAGCCTGCCTCGCCCCGCGTCGGAACCTGCGGGTGTTCTGCTGATATTTGCGGCCTTTCATGGCACGGATCTGTGTTGAATTATGGTGAATCTGTCCGGACTCAATCCTCCACAACGTGAAGCGGCGTCAATCCTGTCGGGGCCGCTGCTGGTCCTTGCCGGCGCTGGCACCGGGAAAACCCGCGTCATTACCTATCGCATGGCCAATCTGATCGCGCACGGAATCCGCCCGGATCGAATTCTGTCGGTGACCTTTACCAATAAGGCCGCCAAAGAAATGAAGGAGCGTGCCGTGCATCTGATGGGACGGCAGTTTAAGCAGCGTCCGGTGGTCTCCACGTTTCATGCGTACTGCGTGCGTGTGCTGCGAGAAGACATTGATTCCCTCGGGTATCCGAAGAAGTTTGCGATCTATGATCGCAACGATCAGGAATCTGCAGCACGCACGGCTCTGCGAGACATCCGCATGGGCGATGGGGCCATGAAACCGAGTGATCTGATCAACCGCATCAGTCGCTGGAAAATGCACGGCATCCAGGATCACGAAGCCAGCAGCAACACCGAAACGGATTTCGATCTGATCGCCGCGATGGGCTACAAGCGGTATCAAAAGCAGCTTCGCGCGTGCGGTGCCGTGGATTTTGATGATCTGCTGCTGCTCACAGTCAAGCTGTTTCAGGAATTCCCAAACGTGCTGCAACGGCACCAGTCGAAATTCGATCATGTGCAGATTGACGAGTATCAGGACACGAATGGAGTTCAGTTTCAACTGATTGAGGCACTCGTGAAGCCTCATCGGAATCTGTGCGTGGTCGGCGACGATGACCAGTCGATCTACGGCTGGCGCGGTGCGGATGTGGAGCACATCATTAATTTCGCCGGCCATTTTCCGGGAGCCCGCATTGTGCGGCTGGAAAACAACTATCGCTGCACCGACAAGATTCTGGAATGTGCAAATCGCCTGGTGAAGCACAATCGGCAGCGGCACGACAAAACGCTGATCCC